>SKSR01000348.1 GCA_007122885.1 Gemmatimonadota bacterium | reverse complement strand
TAGGCTTCGGGTGGACGGGTGCCGTGGGTCTCCCCGAGGAGCTCCACGTCCTGAGCCAGGAGTCCGGCACCCGCCAGCCCCCCGGCGGCCTGGCCGAAGGGCGTCAACGCCGCTCCCGGTGCCAGGACAAGGGCGCCCGCACCTGTGAGGGCGACCCGGAGGAGCCGCCGGATCATCCCCGGCCCACGTCCTGGCCGCGGATCCCCAGCTCCTCAGCCTGCTCCCGCATCCCGTCGATGACGTTCTGAATGTGCTCGTTCCGCTCCAGGCCGATGAGTTCCATCCCGCGCGCCACCTCGTCCCGGTCCACCCCGGCGGCGAAGGCCTTGTCCTTCAGCTTCTTCACCACCGACTTGGGCTTCAGGTCGTCGATCCCGTTGGGCCGTACCAGACAGCAGGCGTAGACCAGACCCGAGAGCTCGTCGCACGCGATGAGCACCCGGTCCAGCTCGCTTTCCGGCTCCACCCCCGTGAAATCGGAGCGATGGGCCAGGATGGCTCGGGTCACGTCCTTGGGGTATCCCTGACGCTCCAGCTCCTCCACCGCCTTGAGAGGATGTTCCTCCGGATACTTTTCCCAATCCAGGTCGTGAAGCAGCCCGGCCAGCCCCCACAGCTCCTCGTCGGCACCCCGTTTCCGGGCGTAGTGGCGCACCGAAGCCTCCACGGCCCGCATGTGGGTCCGCAGGTTCTCGTTGTCCACCCACTCTTCCAGGAGCTGGACGGCGTCGCGACGGTCGGGCATGGATGGGCCTCCCTTGCAGCGGTCCCTACGGCGGGGCGATTTCCAAGAAAAGATCCCGCCAAGGGGGGAGTGGTGCAAGGCGTAGCGCTCAGACCCTCGACGAGGGACAGAGGCCGGCCACCACACAGGCCTCGCAGCGGGGCTTTCGGGCATTGCAGACGGCCCGTCCATGCCAGATGAGGAGGTGGGCCAGGAGGGTCCAGCGTTCCGGAGGAAAAAGCTCCACCAGATCCCGTTCCACCTTCACCGGGTCCTTCTCGTCCGTGAATCCCAGTCGTCGGGAGAGCCGCTTCACATGGGTGTCCACTACCACCCCTTCATCGATCCCGAAGGCGTTTCCCAGGATGACGTTGGCGGTCTTCCTCCCGATCCCCGGGAGGTCGGTCAGCTCCTCCATGCTCCGGGGAATCACGCCCGCGTGCTCCTCCACTACCGACCGGGCCATCCCCAGCAGGCTCCTGGCCTTGTTACGGAAGAAGCCGGTGGAGTGGATGACCTCCTCCACTTCCTCCTGCCGGGCTTCAGCCAGCTCGTCGGGTCCCGGCCACCGGCGAAAGAACTCGGGTGTGACCTGGTTGACCCGCTCATCCGTGCACTGGGCCGACAGGATCGTGGCCACCGTGAGCTCATACGGGTTCCGGTGGTTCAACGCCACCGTGGCCTCCGGGTACTCCTCCCGAAGGAGATCGAAGACCTCCCGGGCCCGCTCCACCCTCGCCGATTCGGATTCCCCGTCCTTCCCCACGGTCTCGCTCACCCCCGCTCGTTCTCGAACCTGGAGTTCCTGGCTGACCCGAACGGCTCCTGTTCCCTCACGAGCCCTCCTCGCCCCGGAGGGTCACCCGGCGGAAGGGGAGGGTCGAGGGGCGAGGCCCTTCGTCCACCTCCGGGGCGCCCTCGGGCTGCCCCACTCCACCGGCGAACTGGTCCATGTACCAGAAGGTACGGGCCGCGAGCTTGAGAACCTCTCCGGTGCTCACCAACGAGTAGAGGCGGTCCAGCTCCCCCCCGGGCAGGGTGGTCGAGAAGTCCTCTCCCTCCTCCCGCGCCGTCTCCTCCATCCAGACGGGAGCGTCCGCGACAGGGAGGGGAGGCAGGGCCACGACGCTGAACCCCGGCTGATCGTCGCGGAGCCCCATGACCACCAGTAGGGAGACGGCGTCCCCGGAGTCCAGAGTCCAGTAGAACCCGTCCAGGGGCTCGGCCGGCCCATCGTCCCCCGCATGGGACCAGAAGAGGTGCCGAGGGAGCTGAACGTACCCGGCCGGCCCGGGTCCCCGGGGCGTCCATCCCTGGGCTTCCACCCCGCCCTCCACCAGGAATCGAGCCACCGGAGCCTCCAGGAGGTAGAAAGGCTCGCCGGCTTTCCAGAAGTGGTAGTTGTGGAAGAGGAGGGCACCGTATTGGTGGAGGAGCTCCGGGTCCTCCCCCCCCACCTGCAGCTCCTCCAGCACTTCCCCCGTGCTACCCAGGAGGACGAACCCTCCCGGGTCCATGAGATCCACCCCCCGCTCCTCCGCCTCCGACTCCACCCTGGGAAAACGGTCGTCCGCGAACTCCCGCCCCGGGAGGGAGATCTCGTATGGAGTGGATCGGCCGTAGGCGTCGTGCATGGAAACTCCCGTCTGCGGATCGAAGTGGGCCGGGGGGGGCACCCCGAGGGCCCTCGACTCCCTTCAACTCACCGGCACCGCACTGGCCTCGGACTCCAGGAGGTCCGGCCGTTCCCTCCGGAAGAACCTCCGGAGACGCTGCCAGAAGGAGAGCTCCCGGACGAACACGAGCTGCAGCGATCCTCCCCCCAAGTCCACCCCGTGGACCCAGACGTAGTGGACATCGCCGAGCTCCCCAGGGGTCGGGATGGAGTAGCGCCGACCCTCCAGCTCGAAGACGAGCTCGTCCTGGACTTCGAACTCCTCGTCCGTCCAGCGCTGCTCCACATAGACCTCGTACTCCACCTGGAAGACCCCTTCTTCCACCTCGTCTCCCGCTTGATAGTAGAAGGGATCGAACTCCATCCCCTGCCCCCGCTTGTACGCCTCCTCCATGGCGTAGTCCACGCCCTCCAGGGCGTCGTCCTCGGCCAAGAACTCCAGGTGATGGCGAAGCTCGTGGGTGATGGTCTCCCAGATCTCCCCTTCCCAGTCGAAGTCCGGCGTCCGCTCCGCCACCTTCTGGAACGACCCGTAGTAAAGCGCCAGGAACGACCGGGTGGTTTCCGGCCCCATGTAGCCCGAGGGGTACGGCTCGGTATAGCACATACCCATGGTCCAATAGTCTTCGTGCTCCGGGTGCGCCTCCACCTCCGGGCTGACCACGAGCCCGTCGATCCCCTCCTTGTAGTCCTCGGGGATCTGGTCCCACATCTCGTGGGCCACCGCGTCGAAGGTCTCGAAGTCCATTCCCCGTCAGCGGGGCTCTCCACCCGGCGGAACCTCCTCGTCGGAGGCCTTCGCGCCCTTTCTGAGCGCGATCATCAGGAGGTAACCCAGCACGGCGGAATAGCCTCCCACGAACACCAGGATCCAGACGGCCAACTCCCAGTCCATCGATTCGCCTCCCCTCGGGTCAGCCGGTGGGGGGCCCATGGCCCGAACGGCCTTCGGTCATGGGCCCCGGGGCTACGTGTCGCGCCAGGAAGCCGTTCAGTGCGAAGACCACCACGAAAAGGACCAACCACTGAACCACCATGGTGCCGGTGCTGAACGTCTCGAAGGGGTTCCACCAGGTCTCCGGGTGATCCACCACGGACTGGTAAACCCACCACGAAAAGATGATCAGGAAGAAGACCGGAATGAGCCGAACGCAAATCGACCACCAACGTCCCACGGGCACGTCGCTGTTCTCGTTGATTTCCGACCGGGCCCGCTCCACCCCGTACTTCATGATGGCCAGGGAGGTGAGGAGGCCGCTGATCAGGAGCCCCACTCCCCACACCCAATCCTGATTGTCCAGAAACTCCACGGACAGGGCGGACGGAATCCCGAAAAGGAAAGTGGCCACGCCCACGTATACGGCGGCCCGATGCCTCAGAAAGCCGAAGTTCATGAGGTTCGTGGTCGCCAGCTCGAACATGGCGATGAAGGACGAGATCCCGGCCAAGGCCAGAGCCAGGAAGAATAGAGGCGCCAGCACGGCGGAGCCGGGCATCGTGGCCAACAGCTCCACGATGTAGATGAAGGTGAGGCCCACGTTGCCGGCGGCCAGGGCCTCGTCGGCGAACTCCGGGGTGGGGGCTACGGCGAAGAGAGCTCCCAGGATCAGGGCGGCGGCGAAGAACCCCACCAGAACGTCCGAGAAGGCGATGATCCCCGAGTTGACCCCGATGTCCTCCTTCTCCCGGGCGTAGACGGCATAGACCATCATGAGGCCCCATCCAGCCCCGGTGGACCACGCCACCTGGGTGAAGGCTTCGAGCCAGACCCGCCCTTCCAGGAGGAGGGACCACTCGGGGACGAAGAGGAAGCGGAGCCCCTCCTCCGAACCCGGGAGGGTCACGGCCCGGACGGCCAAAACGATGAGGATGAAGAGGAGGGCGGGGAGGAAGATCTTCAGGACCCGCTCGAGCCCACCCTTGATCCCCCGGTAGATAACGGCGCCCGTGAAGAGGACGGCGGCTGCGTGGTAGCCCAGCGTCTCCGCGGGGTTGCCCACGAACTCGTCCCAGAACGCCTGCCCGTCGATCCCCGCCTGGATGCCCCCGGTGGCCGAGGCCACGAAGTACCGGATGCACCAGCCCGCCACCACCGAGTAGTAGAACATGATCCCGATGGTGACGCACGCCATGAAGGCCCCGGCCCACGTGTTCCGGGGGCCCATGAAGTCGCGGAACGCCCCGATGTTGCCGAGACGGCTCCTGGAGCCCATGAGGAACTCGCACATGAGGAGGGGGATCGCCCACACGACCACTCCCACCGTCACTGCGATGAGGAAGGCCCCTCCACCCCATTCGGCGGCGACTCGCGGAAAGCGCCAGATGTTGCCCGTGCCCACCGCCATGGCCACGGCGGCCACGATGATGGCGAAGCGGCTACCCCACTGCTCCCGCTCCCCCTGGGCCATGGAGCTTCAGCCCCCCGCCGCCGGGTTCAAACGCTCCCGAAGCCAGGCCTCCACCCCCTCCTCCGGGACACGGACCTGCTCCAGGGAGTCCCGGTCCCGGATCGTGACGGAGTCGTCCTCCAGGCTCTGCCCGTCATAGGTCACGCACCAGGGAGTGCCCGCCTCGTCCTGCCGGCGGTAGCGACGGCCTATGGAGCCCGACTCGTCGTAGAAGGACGGGATCGAGGCTCCCTCCAGATCGTCCTGCATCCGCCGGGCCCGCTCCGGTAGCCCATCCTTCTTCACCAAGGGGAAGATGGCGGCCTTCGTAGGGGCGAGGCGGGGGTGGAGGGCCAGAACCACCCGCTCCTCGCCTTCCACCTCCTCCTCCCGATAGGCGTCGGCCAGCAGGACCAGGAGGACCCGGTCCACCCCCAGGGAGGTCTCGACCACGTAGGGGATGTAGCGCTCTCCCGAGCCCGGTTCGATGTACTCCATTCGCTTTCCGGAGTACTCCTGGTGGCGACTCAGGTCGAAGTCGGTCCGGTTGTGGATTCCCTCGAACTCCTTCCATCCGAAGGGAAAACGGTACTCGATGTCGAATGCCTTCTTGGCGTAGTGAGCTAGCTCGTCCGGGCCGTGCTCGTGGAACCGGAGGTTCTCCCGGTCGATCCCCAAGGAGACGAGCCACTCCATCCTCTCTTCCATCCAGTAGTCGAACCACTCGTCGTCCGACCCAGGCTTGACGAAGTACTGCATCTCCGCCTGCTCGAACTCCCGGGTCCGGAAGATGAAGTTTCCGGGGGTGATCTCGTTCCGGAAGGCCTTCCCGATCTGTGCGATGCCGAAGGGGACCCGCTGACGGGCCGCACCCTGCACGTTAAGGAAGTTCACGTAGATTCCCTGCGCCGTTTCGGGGCGAAGGTAGACCTGGGAGCCGGCGTCCTCCACCGGGCCCATGAAGGTCCGGAACATGAGGTTGAAGTTCCGCGCCTCTCCCAGGTCGCACTCGTCGGCCTCTCCCGGGGCCTTCGACGGCTTGCGGCCGCACGGCTGTTGGGCGAGTTGATCTTCCCGGAAGCGCTTCTTGCACGTGCGGCACTCCACCAAGGGGTCGGTGAAGCCCTCCACGTGGCCTGAAGCCTCCCACACCCTGGGGTTCATGAGGATGGCCGCGTCCAGACCCTCTACGTCCCTGCGCTGATGGACCATCCGGCTCCACCAGAGGTCCTTGATGTTCCGTTTCAGCTCGGCCCCCAGGGGTCCATAGTCCCACACGGATCCGGCACCACCATAGATTTCGGACGACTGGAACACGTAGCCCCGCCGTTTGGCGAGGGAGGCGAGCTTTTCCATCACGGTGGCCTCGGACATGGATCCTCTTCCCGGAACGCAGTTACGGGTACGTGTGGGCGGAACGATCAAGGATGGGGCCTGCAAGGCCCCAAACCTAGACGGGGCCGGGGAGGCCAGCAACCGGCCCGGGGCTTCCCGAGAACCGCATCGTACCCTATGATCCTGACGGGGCGCGGCCAGGGAAAGAGGCCGCGCGCCCCCGGAGAACCCGGAGACCGGTCCAGGGTAGGAGTTTTCGAGCCGATTTTCGCTCAGACCCCTAGTGGACCTTCCAACGCGCAAGAGATCCGGCATACCGAGCCCGGGAGGAACGGAAGCATGCTGACCTTTACGGATCAGGCCCGCCAGATGGTGCGCTCCTTCATGGACCAGAACGATGGGGAGCTCCAGGCGCTGAGAATCACCCTCCGGAACGGGAGCCCCCTGGCCCCCGGATTCGAGCTCTCCCTGGTGGACCTCCAGGAAGCCGAGCCCGAGGAGATGGAGGTGGATCTGGGGGACTTCACCGTCCTGGTCGAAAAGGAGAGCGCCGATCGGTTGGAGGGAGCCACGGTGGACTTCGTGGAGCGCCTGAACGAGAGCGGCTTCGAGATCCGCCCGGCGGAGGGGAAGAGCCTGGCGGATTCCGAGGCGCCCAGCGGCCCCCTGGCCGACAAAGTCCGCGAGATCCTGGAAGGTCAGGTGAACCCGGCGGTGGCGGCCCATGGAGGCCGGATCGACCTGGTGGATGTGCAAGGTACAGAGGTCTACATGGAGATGTCCGGCGGGTGCCAGGGTTGCGCCATGTCCCGGATGACCCTTCGACAGGGAGTGGAGCGGATGATCCGCCAGGCCGCACCCGAGGTGACGGAGATCCACGACGTCACGGATCATTCAGCGGGAGACAACCCCTACTTCACCGGCTGACGGGACATGACCGGGCCCCGGGGGGTACGGTCGGTCCTCCTTCTCGCCCTCTTCCTCGCTGCGGGGGCGTGTGCTTCCGGCTACGCTTCGGAAGCCTCCCAGAACGCCCACGCGGATCCCGACTCGGTTCCTCAGGTGGGCCCGGAGAACGGGGCCCTGGTGCTCGCCGGGGGAGGCGAACTGGCTCCTGAGGTGTGGGACGCCTTCCTGGAACTGGCAGGGGGCGACTCCGCCCGGATCGTCCTCATTCCCACGGCCGCCGCGGAGGAGGACTTGGAGGACCGCCTTCCCACAGCGGAGCGACTGCGGAACGCCGGCGCCCGGGAGGTCACCGTGCTTCACACCCGGGACCGGGAAGAAGCGGACGCACCCGACTTCTCCGCCCCATTGGAAAACGCCACCGGCGTCTGGATCTCCGGGGGACGGCAGTGGCGACTGGTGGATGCGTACCTCCACACCCGGACCCACCGGAAGCTCTACGAGCTGTTGACCCGGGGCGGAGTCGTGGGCGGAAACTCGGCAGGGGCGTCCATCCTGGCCTCCTTCCTCGCTCGAGGCGACCCGGAGACCAACGACATCCTCATCGCCCCCGAATACCAGGAAGGCTTCGGCTTCCTGGCCGGTGCCGCCGTCGATCAGCACCTCCTGGCCCGAAACCGCCAGGACGATCTGTGGGAGCTCATCTACCAGCATCCGGAACTCCTCGGAGTGGGCATCGATGAGGGAACCGCCGCCGTCGTCCAGGGAAACCGGGCGGAGGTGGTAGGGCCCAGCGGAGTGGCCTTCTACAACGGGTTCAGTTACATGGGGCGGCCCGTGCTGCTGAAACACGGGGAGGTCTACGACCTGGGGCACAGGCTGGTGGTGGTGGGCCGGGCGGTGGAGAACCAGCTCGACCCGAAGCTGGATCCCGAGCTGGACTTCCACGACCTCCACTGACCCGCGGGCTCCCGAAGAGACCCTAAGCGTCCAGGGACAGAGGCCGCTCCTCGTGGGCCGCTTCCACGTCGGACTCCACTTCCGACTCGAGCACCTCCCGAACCTTCTCTGCCAGATCCTCCACGGACATGGGCTTGGACAGGAAGGCCGTCACCGCGCCCGGCGCCCCCTTCCACTCCACTTCACCCTGGACGTATCCGGAGATGTAGAGGGCCCGGATCCGGGGCCGCGACTCGACCATCCGGCCGACCATGGTCACCCCACTCATTCCCGGCATCATGACGTCCGTCACCACCAGATCCACCGCCCCGCCCGCCTCCTGGAAGGCCTGAAGGGCCCGGGTGGGACCGGGGGCGGTGAGTACGCGATAGCCGAGCTTCCGGAGAACCCGGCCGACCGCATTGCGCGCGGCTTCGTCGTCCTCCACCACCAGGATCCGCGGTGCGGGCGACCGGGCCGTAGCCGAAGGGACCCCCCTGGCCTCTACTTCTTCTCCGTCGAGAACGGGCCGAGTCCCTGCCCCGCCAGGAGCCAGGAAGCCCCCATCGGCGCCCTCCCGGGGCTCGGGTCCCCTGCCTCTCCGCACTGACAGGTTCGGAATCGTCGGGTCCGCCGCCGAGTCGACCGGACCTGGCCTCGCCGGCGTCCCCACTTGTTCCTCCACCTCCTCAGGAGGCACGGGCTCCCCCTGGCCCGGCATGACGACCCGGACACAATCGCGCCCGCCTTCCTTGGCCGCGTAGAGGGCCCGGTCCGCCGCCGCGACCAACACTTCGGGGGAACCCATGGACGGATCGTACAGCGCCACCCCCGCGCTCACCGTGACGGGACCCCATGGCAGCTCGGTGGCGGCCAATTCTTCCCGAACCCGCTCGGCGTACGCCAGGGCTCCAGTGGCCCCGCAATTGGCCAGGATCACGAGGAACTCCTCCCCCCCGTACCGGGCGGGGAGATCCATCCTGCGGCTGCACCGGTGGAGGACCCCGGCCAGGGTTTCCAGGACCCGGTCCCCGGCGGCGTGGCCGAAGGTATCGTTGAAGCCCTTGAAGTGATCCACGTCGAAGAAGGTCACGGCAAGGGGCTGGCCCCGGGAGGCGGCGGCGAAGGCCCCGTCCAACACGATCCCGGCGTGCCGCCGGTTGGGGAGTCCCGTGAGGGGGTCGGTGAGGGCTCGGCTCTCGGCCAACCGGCGCTCCCGGCGAAGCACCTCTCCCAGGACACCCACACCGACGCAGACCCCCATGTAGAGGACCACCGTCCCGGCCACCACCGACCAGTCCGGGGCCGCCAGATCCCCGGCCACCACGAGCACATGGGCCAGGGCAAGGGCCGCCATTCCACCGGCCAGGCCTATGGACGCCCCTCGCCACCCCCGGTAATAGGTGAGGAGGAACGGGGGCACCAAGGGAGTGAGCCAAAGGAGAACCCCCACCTCCTCCACCACCTGGCTGGGAAAGTACAACGCCCCAGCCACCGGAACCGTGAGAGCAAGCAAGGAGAGGAACAGGGCTCTTATGGGAACCCGGGAATCCTGCATCCCCGACGTTTGAGGGGTCATGGCGGCCGTCACCCGGGATCGGTTCCGTGCTCGGGGCCGAAGGTCCACCCCGGCCCCGACTTCTGTCGCTGGTGGGATACTACTCCCCGGGCCGAAGGGGCGTCAACGAGGCCGGCAGCGGGGTTCTGTTCCGGCCGGCCAGGGGCAGCTTCTCCAGCCCCCGTCGAATGCTCCCGGCGTCCAGGAAGACCGGGTAGGTGGCCAGCACCGCCACGGCGAAGAACCCCAGGTTCATGGTCAGCAGGATGGCCCCATGGAACGCCACTCCGAAGAGGAGGGTGATGGCCCTCGTCTTCCGCCAAACCACCAGTGGGCCGAAGAGGAGCTGCCAGAGGGCCGCGGCCGCCCCCAGGACGAAAAAGGGGAGGTGGAGCTCGGGCCAATCCGGAAGGCCGAAGCGGGTCATGACCGGGTTTCCCACGGCCAGAGCCACCGCCGAGCCGTCCCACCAAGCCGAACCCTGGAGCTTGAAGAACCCGGCGGCCGTGTACATCAGGACCACTTGGATCTGGACCAGACGGAGGGGCCAGGCGGGCATGGAAGGCGCCCGCAGGCCGGCCTCCCCTCCCTTCTCCACCCACCGGCGCCGGTCCAGGGAGAAGGCTCGGTCCCCCGGCGGAAGGGCCAGGAACCCTACGGCCAGGCAGAGCCCCGTGAGTCGAAGGATGTCGTCGCCGCCGTGGAGGAGCGTGGGATTGCGGGCCTGGAACCAGGCCAGGAGGAGGACGGACACCACGGCCGAAGTGCGGCACCACCGGCCCAGGAGGAGCGCAACCAGGGAAGCCAGCAGCAGGCCGAACATGAAGAGCACAGCGCCCAGGTCGCCCAGGGGGTCCATCATGAGGGCCGTCACCCCGCGGGCGCCTCCCCAGTCCCGGGCGTCCGCCAGGGTGAAGCCCCCCGCATCGGTGAAGTGCTCCTCCAGAAGGGGGGCCAACTCCAGCGCCGTCCCCAGCGCCGCCAAGGCGTAGGTGATCCGGAGAAGCCCCCAAGGAGCCCCGTCCACCTCCCGGAAGCAGAAGCGTTCCCACAGGGAACGGGTCCTACGGAGGCCCTTCACGGCGTCTCTCCCGAAGGCTGCCCCATACCATTCACCTGGTCCCCTTGGACGACTCCCGTCGCACCCGGGCAGGGGAACGCACCCAGCTCCTCCCGCTCCCGCCAGCGCTCCGGCTCCCCCCGCCAGGGGACGGGGGTCCGGATCCAATGGGACTCCAGAACCACGGCGACGGGACGAACTCCGGTCCGCTTCTCCTCCTGCCGACATACCTCCCGGGCCAGGATGGGAGCGTAGACCTCCCGCCACCCCTCGAAGGCCACGTTCAAGCTCAGCCGGTATTCCCGGTGACCTCCGTGACGGGGAAGGCCGTCGTCCAGTGCCCCCCGGACACGAACCCGTTCGGCCGTCCAGGATTCATCGGCCCATTCCCCGTCCTCCGTCGCCTGGGGCCCGGCCTGGAGATCCTCCGGAGCTACCGACGTCTCCCCTGCTTCCCGGAAGTAGACGATGGCTTCCACCCAGTTCGCCCACTCCAGCGGCTCCGGGGCGAAGAGGTGCCAGTTCTGCTCCAGGGAGAAGAAGCGGAGGTAGGGGAGAAAGACGGGCTCGGCCGCCCCAACCAGGCGGGGGACCGTGGCCTCCAGGACCCGTTCGGCCGGCCCGGGCAGGAGAGCGAAGTGCCCCTGGCCCCGGGGGCCCAGGTGTACCAGGAGGGCCAGAAGGTGGAAGAGGAGGAGGAGAGAAAGGAGAAGGCGGGCCCTGGGAGAACCAGGCCTCAGTCGCGGGTCTTCAGCGCTCCGGTCCATGGGCCCCCACGGCGCGGCGGCGCCGGAAGGTCATTCCTCCTCCTCCCCACCTCCACCCGGAGGCTCGGCCCAGGGGGGCGCCGTGCCGGGGGTCCGCTCCCCCCATGGCGCCTCCTGGAGCGTCGGGGCGTCGGCGGGAGCCGTCTGCTCTGCCGGTGTGAGCCCCCCGACGGTCTGCTGGCCCACTGCCTGTCCCTTCCCTTTC
>SKSR01000365.1 GCA_007122885.1 Gemmatimonadota bacterium | reverse complement strand
GGGAAGTCGGTGACCCAGAGCCAGGCGTGCTTCCTTTCCTCCGCCATCCCCACCGCCCTGCACGCCGGTACCCTGACGGCTCCCAGGGCGGGTGAAGTAATCCGGTCGGGTCCTGCGGCCACGAGGATCAGGTCACCGTCATTCACACCGAGCTCGGATCCCCCCCCGTCGGGGATGAAACGGGCCAGCGGACCGGAAAGACCTTCCGAGGACGACTTGGCCCAAAGAAGCCCTGGAGCCCCCTCCTTCTTTGCCAGGTCTTCCAGCCCCTCCACCTCCTTCCGGGAGAGATCCGCCCCGCCCGGGAGCCGAAGGCCGCGGATCCGCCCTCCCTCCTCCAGGGCGGACTGGAGAATCCGTGAGTCGGAGCGGCCCAACACCTCGGACCAGTCTTGAATCTGGAGGGTGTGACGGAGATCGGGTCGGTCCGTCCCGTATCGATCCATGGACTCCCGGTGGGTGAGTCGGTGGAAGGGATCCGCCACCTCCACTCCGGCCACCGGCGCCATCTCCCCTATGAGGCCCTCCACCCAGCGGAAGATGTCTTCCGGTCCTACGAACGACGCCTCCACATCCACCTGGGTGAACTCCGGCTGACGGTCCGCCCGGAGGTCTTCGTCCCGGAAGCATCGGGCGATCTGGAAATACCGGTCGAAGCCCGCCGTCATGAGGATCTGCTTGTATATTTGCGGGCTCTGGGGAAGAGCGTAGAACTCACCCCGATGAACCCGGCTGGGGACCACATAGTCCCGGGCTCCCTCCGGCGTCGGTTTGGTGAGGATCGGCGTCTCCACCTCCAGAAAGCCCGCTCGGTCCAGATAGTTCCGGGCCGCAAGCACGAGGCGGTGCCGGAGCTCCAGATTCTTCCGGAGCTCCTCCCTTCGGAGGTCCAGGTGCCGATGCCGGAGACGAAGCTCCTCGGTAGGCAGCTCCTCCCCTTGGCTGCGATAGACGGGGATAGCGGGGGTGCGAGCCCGGTTGAGGATGGTCAGCGTTCGGACGCGGACCTCTACGTCTCCGGTCGGGAGGGCCGGGTTTCGGGCGTCCTGCGGGCGGAGAGCCACTCTCCCTTCCACCTGGACGACGTCCTCGGCACCCAGGCGATGGGCCGAATCCAAGGCGTCCGCCTCCATCTCCTCAGGCCCCATGGAGAGCTGAATGAGACCGGACCGATCCCGTAGATCCACGAAGAGGAGCCCCCCTAGATCCCGACGACGGTGCACCCACCCGGTGAGGACCACCTCTCTCCCCTCGTCAGCCCTCCGGAGGGAAGCGTTCATACAGCCCCGATAGGCCGTGGCGTCCCCTCCGCCGAGCTCAGCCGAGCCCTCTCCCCTCCCCTGCGGCGCCGTCCTGGTCACTTCACTCAATCGTCGACTCCCACGTTCAGTTTCTCTCCCCGGCACGTCTTGGTCGCAATTCCCGGGCCCCGTCCCGGGAGCCCGCCCCGGCTATCGATTGGCAACGCCCCCGATGCCCGGGCACGCCCTCCCCCCAGGGGGTGTCGCCCGAGGATGCCCCTCCTCCCATGATACGCCGAAGGGGAGCGGGCCGGGAAGCGAATGGGCCGGGGAGCGGATCGGGGGCCGGCGACGAATGGACGCCGTTCCGAAGCGGACCGAAGACGGCTAAGTTAACGGGGCAACCGAGGCCGCTCAACCAATCCACCGGACCGAGCCGCAGTCCCGCGAGTGGGATCACGACCCGCAAGGTGGAGGAGACTCAGTTGGACGACAAGAACCGACAGGACGTGCTCTCCCTCCTGCCGGACGAGCTCCGCGATCGCCTCCGGGACCACTTCACCCGGCGGGACCAACCGGCCTACCGGGTGGATCAGACCGTGGGCTGGATCTACGGGGCCGGTCCGTCAGGGTTCCATGCCATGACGAACCTTCCCGCCGCCGAGCGGGAAGCGCTGGAAGCGAATTTCCGCTTCCAGGAACCGGAGGTGGCGCGCATCTCCAAGGCGAGGGACGGCACTGCGAAGTTTCTCTGGCGGCTGACCGGAGGGGAGCTCGTGGAGTCGGTCCTCATTCCCAGCCGGTCCCGCCTCACCCTCTGCATCTCCTCTCAGGCGGGCTGCGCCATGGGGTGCACCTTCTGCGCCACGGGTTGGGCCGGGTTCGACCGGCAGCTCACCGCAGGAGAGATCGTCGCCCAGTACAGGGCCACCCTCCGCTGGGCGGCCGACGAAGCATACGGACCGATCACGAACGTGGTCTATATGGGGATGGGTGAACCCTTGGCCAACAGGAAGGCGGTCCACCCCTCCCTGACGATCCTGAATCAGGGGTTCGAGCTGGGCGCTCGTCGAATCACGGTGTCCACCGTCGGGGTGGTCCCGGGGATTCTGGAGTTGGCCGACCGGCCGGAGCAGTTCGAGCTCGCCCTGTCCCTCCACGCCCCGGAGCCGGAGCTGAGGGCCCAGCTCATCCCCTTGGAACAGCGCTACCCCCTGCCCTCGCTCATGGAGGCCCTGAAGACCTACCAGGCTCGGGGTGGCAGAAGGATCACCTTCGAGTACACCATGATCCGGGATGTGAACGACGCTCCCGAGTTGGCCGTAACGCTGGCCGACCTCGCCCGGGAGATTCGGGCCTTCGTGAACCTGATCCCCTTCAACCCCATCCCCTTTCAGGACTGGAGGCCGAGCTCGGATCAGCGGATCGAAGAGTTCCGAAGGATTCTCGAGCGGGCCGGGGTGAGCGTCCAGGTCAGGACCCCCAGGGGGCGGGAGATCGAGGCGGCGTGCGGTCAGCTCCGCGCCGACGCCGAGGCCGGACTTCGCTAGTCAGGAAGTCGGCCCCGGCGCCAAGGATCACTCGATCCGACGGCCGATCCGGTCCCAACGGATCTCCCGGAGCATGGAAAGGGGCGCCGGCGAGTCCCGGTCGTACGAGAAGTAGAAGAACATGGCCCGGCCCTCCAACCTCCACCGCTCCAAGAGGCCCCAGTAGCGGGAGTCCAGGGAGTAGTCCCGATTGTCGCCCAACATGAAGTAGTGATCCTCGGGAACGACCAGGGGGCCCCAATTGTCGCGGGTGGGCCGGTAGTCGTCCGAGGATGCCTCCGAGACCAGGTGCTCCTCCTGCCAATCCATCCACGGGTGCTCGT
>SKSR01000003.1 GCA_007122885.1 Gemmatimonadota bacterium | reverse complement strand
GGATCCGGAGCGGCGGGTCTTCTGGAATCGGGTCTTCGGGCACTACTGGTGGTCCACGTGGATCATGCTGATCTGCAACGGCCTGGTGCCGATCATGCTCTGGTTCAAACGAGTCCGGCATTCGATTCCGGCCCTCTTCGTCATCTCGATCTTCATCAACATCGGGATGTGGTTCGAGCGATACACGATCATTACCACCTCGCTCTCCCACGAGTACATCCCGTTCGCCTGGAACGTCTACCGGCCGTCCCTGACGGAGATGGGAATCATCCTGGGCAGCTTCGCCTGGTTCTTCTTCTGGTTCCTCCTCTTCATCAGGATCATTCCGCCGGTGGCCATCTCGGAGCTCAAAGAGGTGCTGCCTCCGCCGTTCCGCAGGGCGGCCAAGAAGGGGGGTGAGGGATGAGCGACAAAGGCAGGCCCGGCTTTCTGGCCTCCTTCGAGTACCTGGATTCGACGCTGGAGGCCATCGAGGGGCTCAGGAAGGAGGGCTTCCGTGATCTGACGGCCTACGCACCCTTCCCCGAACACCACATCGAGGAAGCGCTGGGCTACGATGCCAGCCCGGTCCGGGTCTACACGCTGGCCGGTGGACTCGTGGGAGGTGCGGCGGGCTTCGCGTTCCCGGCCTTCACCTCTCTCGATTGGCCTCTCGTGACCGGGGGGAAGCCCATCTTGTCCATGCCGGCCTATGTGGTGATTGCTTTCGAGATGGCCATCCTTCTGGGGGTGCTGGCCACGGTCATCGGCCTGTTCATCAACATCCGGCTTCCTCACCGCCAGCCCCTTGTCATCTACGATCCGGAGTTCAGCTCCGGTCGTTTCGGGCTGTACGTGGGGGCGAAGGACGCGGAGGAGTTGGAGAGAGCGCGGCAGATCGTCAACCGATGCGAGCCGGCGAACGTGGAAGAGGATCCCGAGGGGAAGCACTATGGCTGAACCAACTCGGACGAGCCCGAGCAGGGCGCCGATGGGAGGCCGGGAACGCCCGAGGGGAGCCCGGAGCTTCGTGGTCGCAACGCTCCTTCTCATGGGCGGGACCGCTGCGTGCCATCCGTTGGACGATGCGCTCGTGGCCGTTTTCGAGCGCAGCATGCGCGACCAGCCATACATCGCCCCCTACGAGGATCCCCGCGAGCCGGCGGAAGGCTCCGTGCCTTTCGCCTCGGGCAACTTTCCCGCTTCGGCGGGGGAGGTGAACCTGGGCCAGCCGGAGGGAACCCCGGATATTCCGCCTCCCATGACCCAAGGGGACGTGGCCGGCGAGGCGGATGTGGTGATGGAGCTGGAGAACCCGGTGGAGCCCACGGCCGCCTCTCTCGAAAGGGGTGAAGTGCTCTACAACCGGAGCTGCGCTCCATGTCATGGGGAGACCGGGGACGGCCAGGGTCCGGTGGTCGGGGCGGGCTACCCGCCCTTTCCGCTGCTCGGACCGCGGGCCGAGGATTTCCCGGACGGATACTACTACGGCATAATCCGCGTCGGCCGCGGCCTCATGCCCGCCTACGGACATCAGCTCACCCACTACGATCGCTGGCACGTTGTGAACTACGTCCGGCAGCTCCAGGGTGTCCTTCCCGAGGACGGAGACAGCGCCGGCGCCGACTCCGACGACGGCCAAGCCCCAGGGCGGTAGACGATGCATGAACCTTCGGTTCCCAACGAGATTCCGCACCGGTACCTGCCTCGGTCCTCCCGTGCCGGGCTCATCCTGGGCGCCATGGTGGCGGTGGGGCTTATCGCCTTCGTGGCTCGCCTGACCGTAGACCCGGATCGGGCATGGCAGGCCTACGTCTCCAACTGGCTCTTCTTCGCCAGCGTAGCCCAGGGCGCCATCATCCTGGCTGCGGCCACCACCATCACCAAGGCCAAGTGGAACTGGTCCCTGCGGCGGATCGCCCTGGCCTTTGGAGCGTTCCTTCCGGTGGCCTTCGTTCTCTTCCTGCCCATGCTCACTTTGGGGGAGGACTACTTCACCTGGATCGGGTACATGGAGCACGACGAGATCGTGCAGAAGAAGGCCGCGTACCTGAACCTTCCGTTCCTGATCTCCAGGAATGTGGTGGGCCTCCTTCTCCTCTTCGGTCTCAGCCTCTACTTCGTCTACCTGGGACTCCGTCCGGACCTCGGACAGAGCCCTTCCGAAAGCGAGGACGACCCGGGCCGAAGAGCGTGGCGGGAGCGGCTCACCCCGGGTTGGGCCGGCCGGGAACGGGAGGAGGTCCGGAGCTGGCGCCGTATGACCGTGCTGGCCCCCGCCCTCGTGCTGGTGTTCGCCGTAGTGATGAGCATCATCTCCATCGACTACGCCATGAGCTTGGAGCCCCATTGGTTCTCCATGCTCTTCCCGGGCTGGTTCTTCATGGGGGCCTTCTGGGGTGGCATCGGTGCGGTCACGCTGACGGCCCTATATCTGAAGAAGCGCGATTCGGCCATGGATGAGGCCGTGGGGCCGGAGCAGCTTCACGATCTGGGCAAGCTCGTTTTCGGCTTCTCCATCTTCTGGATGTACCTCTTCTTCTCCCAATACCTGGTCATTTGGTACGGAAAGCTACCGTGGGAGCAAGAGTGGCTGATCCACCGGACCGGGGAGACGTGGGGTGGGCTCTCCCTCCTCGTCATCATCCTCTGCTTCGTTCTCCCGTTTGCGGGGCTCATCGGAAAGAAGCCGAAGCTGGATCCCCGGTGGCTGGGGACGTTCACGGTCCTGGCGTTGGTGGGCCTATGGCTGGAGCGGTACCTTCTCATCGCTCCGTCCCTCCACGACGGGAGCGGAGCACCCTTCACGCTCTGGGAGCCCCTCATAGGGCTTCTGTTCCTGGGAGCTTTCCTCGGAACGCTTCGGTGGTTCCTTTCCACCTTCCCCCTCCTGCAGAGCTGGCAGCCAATGGGCCAGCCGGAGATGGTGGAGGCGGAAGTGGCCCGGGCGCCTGGGACCGCCGATAGGGGATCCGCCGCTACGGAGTGACGCCGGCGAGGTGAAATCGCGCCCGGCTCGCGGATCTTCCTTGCCGCGGCTCGCAGAAGCACGACCAATGGAAAAGGGGCCCCGTCCGGGGCCCCTTTTCCGTACCTAACGGGGGACGTCGTCCGCCGTCCCGGGCGCTTCCCTCCCG
>SKSR01000203.1 GCA_007122885.1 Gemmatimonadota bacterium | reverse complement strand
CCTGACTCCCAGGACTTCCGAGTAGAAGAAGGGAAGGTGGTCGTACGGCTCGCCCTCCCCGGCCATGGCCCGTCCCGCCATGACTCCGCTCTGGTTCGCGTGATCCTCGTGCTCAACCCGCATGCGCTCACCCACGTAGGGGAAGGGGAAGCGGGCCACGTCCCCGGCGGCGTAGATGTTCGGGTCGGAGGTGCGAAAAGTGGTGTCCACCACGATACCGTCCTCCACCTCCAGCCCGCACTGGGTGGCCAGCTCCACCCGCGGGCGTAGCCCCAGGCCCGCCACGACGAAAGGGGCGGGGGCCAGCCGTCGATCGTCGTCCAGGATTACCTGCAACCCGACCTCGTGTGGTACGACGCCGGAGACTCGGGTTTCGGGAAAAACCCGGATCCCTGCGTTCTGAATACGGTCCATCAAAGCCCTCGCCAGGGATTCGGGGAGGAGGTGGGCCAGAGGGAGGCGCTCCTGGAAGACCATGGAAACCCGGACTCCGGCCTCCGAGAGCACGGAGGCCAGCTCGGTTCCGATGAACCCCGCACCCAGCACCGCGAACTCGCGGTCGGGCTCGGCCGCGCTCCGGATCTTGCGGTAGTCGTCCAATGTCCGGAAGTAAACGATGTCAGGGTGGCTCTCGGGGAGCCGGACCGGCGTTCCCCCGGTGGCCAGGAGGAGGGTCGAGTAGGCGTGTTCTTCCCCGCGGTCGTCCCGAACCACTTTCCTATCCCGGTTCACTTCCAGGACCTTTCGGCCCGGTAGGAATTCCAGAGCGAGCTCCTCCGTCCGCCTCCAGATCTTCTCCTCTCGCAGGCCCTTCCAGAGCCCCTTGGAGAGGGGAGGCCGCTCGTATGGCGGGTGGAGCTCCTCCGAAAGGACTGTGATGGGGCCGTCCGGGTCCGCGCTCCGGATCCCGCGCACGGCCGCGTCCGCCGTCATTCCTCCTCCCACGATCACGTATCCCATGACTGTGCAATCACTTTCGGGTTGAGGAGTCAGCGGAACGCTCCGTCGGCGTTCGCGTCGGATCCACCTCAGGGATGAAGTGGAGGTAAGACACCCGGCGGCCCCGCATCCGCACCACCCGGAACTGTCCCCCTTCCGTCGCCACTTCGTCCCCCACCACGGGAAGCCGATTGAGGCTTCCGAAAACGTATCCGCCGATGGTGTCGTGGCGATCGTCCGGGAGGTCCAGGTCCAAGCGTTGGTTCACGTCCCGGAGAGACACTCCCCCCCAGATGCCGACGATCCCCCCCTCCAACTCCTGAAAGGGGACTGGTTCGTCCTCGTGTTCGTCCTGGATCTCTCCGATGATTTCTTCGATGAGATCCTCCAGGGTGACGAGCCCGGCGGTCCCCCCGAACTCGTCCAGGACGATGGCCATCTTCATCCGGCTCCGTCTCATTTCCACGATCAAGTCCTCCACCGGCTTTGTGGCCGGGGCGAACGGGGCTGGCCGGATGATGTGTCGGATTTCCTCCAGGCCCTCCCGGTCAGCCTGCCAGAGGTCCCGGGCCAGAAGGACGCCCACGATCCGGTCCACCGTTCGTTCGTAGACCGGAAGGCGGAGGTGTCCCTCGTCCAGCATCAGGCCCTTCGCCGCTTCCACGCTGGCGTCCACCGAGACCGCCACCATGTCGGTTCGGGGCGTCATGACGGCGCCCACGGTCACATCGTCCAGGTTCATGACGTTGCGGACCACCCTCCACTCCTCCTCGTCGAGGGTTCCCTGGCGGCGTCCCATCTCCGCCAACACCTCGAGCTCGGCCCGACTAACCAGAGTGCGGGCTTCGGCGCGCTCGGGGGAGATCATCCGGCTGAAGAGGGAGAGGGGGATCAGGATGGGCTTCATTACTATGATGAGGCCTCGAAGGAAGTAGGCCGTCGGGGGCGCCAGCTCTTTCCAGAACGTGGCCCCTACCGTCTTCGGGATGATCTCGGAGAAGATCAGGATGGCCAGGGTCAGGGCGGCCGAAAACAGAGCGATCCACTCCTCCCCGAACTGCTGGTGGGCCAGTGCGCCTCCCATGGCCGCCCCCACGGTGTGGGCGATGGTGTTCAGGGTCAGGATCGCCGAAATCGGTTCGTCGATCCGCTCCTGCATGGCCTGGAGGTAGTCCCCCGCCCGCCGTCCCTGATCCCTGAGCATGCCCACGAAGCTGTGGTTTATCGAAAGAAGGACGGCCTCGAGGATGGAACAGAGGAAGGAAATGGAGAGGGAGAGACCCAGGACCCAGGCCAGCGTCACCACGGCTTCACGTCTCCGTTTCGGGAGTAGGTCGGGGCGGGTGAAGACACGGTTGCGTCCTTCCGGTCGTCGGTGGGGCGGAGCTTCGCCCCAGGGTCGCGGCTCTCGGTCGGATCTCCGGCACCGGCGGGGTTTCAGGACCGGCTCTCGGCCCGGTACCCCGGGGCATGGGTCCGGTTCTCGAAGCCTTCAGTGGATCGAATGGCACCGCCGGACAGGTAGGGAGCGGGGAAGGACCGAGGCGTGAGATCATCGCCCAGCTCCGCTCCTTACCTCCTTTCCGTACTTGTATCGTCCCGTTGGAAGGCGTCACCTTGTGGGTCGACTCCCGGAGAGGTAGGGGAAGGTGCCGTGGGAAGGGATGGGGGCAGTCCTTCCTCGAGCCACAGGGAGATTGCGACCCGGGACCGGAGGTCCGCGCATGGAGCGGGAAGGTCGGATGCCCAATCTGACGGGGAGCGGGGAGGAGGACCCGCACCCGACCGTTCATCGAGAGAGGGATCCTTTCGACGCCACCGTAGCCCGTTCGCTTTCCTTCATCCTTCCGGTTCTGGCCCTTCTATACTCCGTTCTGGCAGGCACTCACCTCTACCTTCTCCCATCGAGCCAGTCGGTCGTCCTGGCCCCTATCGCCGGGGGGTCGGCCCTGGTGCTGGCGGCCGGTTGGAGTGTCCTTCGCCGCTGGGGTGTGCCTCCGGGGATGGGCCACGCGGTCGGGGCCCTGGCGGCTGGCGTGGTCCTCGTAAACAGCTTGATCCACCTAGCTGCGACCGGGAACCCCATGCAAACCACGAACCTCATCCTTCTGGTTCTGGGAGTGGGGGTCCTCTTCCTGGACCTGTCGTGGTTCGGCATCGTGGTATCCGTCACGTTTCTGGG
>SKSR01000367.1 GCA_007122885.1 Gemmatimonadota bacterium | reverse complement strand
TTACCACTTGGCCACGGCGCCGGGAAGGGCAATGGAAAGGGGGAGGGACCATCGGGAACCCGATGAACCTTCCCCCTCCAGGGAGAGCGGGAAACCGGACTCGAACCGGCGACCCCCACCTTGGCAAGGTGGTGCTCTACCAACTGAGCTATTCCCGCAACCCGATGAGCTTCTTGATAAAGTATCCAGAAGCCCTCCGATAGGTTCCAAAGCTTAGACATGCCCGTTGCAGGTGTCAAGGCGCGATGGGACCGAACACGGACGGTGCGCGGAGGCCCGGGAAAGCGCTGCCTTGGAGCCCGGAGAGCCATACGGGTCCTCCCTTCCACAGCGGTCTCTCGGGAGGAACCGGCGGACCGCTTTTCGATCGGGGCGTCGGGGGATTATCTTTGCGGCTCCGTTCCGGGTGCCCGCACGGCGCCGACGGCCGACGCCCACTTCCTGGACCCCCACAGCCAACCCATCCTCCGGGACCCCTTGGTGACCATCGGATCCGTTCCGCCCTCTCGCTCGACAGCGGCCCTCCTCTCGATCCTCATCCTGGGGGTTCTGGCTCCCCAGCAAGGACACACCCAGGGCGTGGAGGGATTGATCTCCCCACGAGGCACCTTGATGGTGGATTTCTTCCCGTCCACCCGTGCTTTCGGATCCGGGTTCGGCCCCGACGGCACCCGAGAGGGCTTGGGAGCTCCCTTTGCGGCGGAGGCCTTGGGGAGCGAGATGCTGCCCCAGCTCGAGCCGTTCGAAGATGCGCTTCGCGAGCTCTCGGAAGCGCCGAATGCACGATTCCGGCTGGGGACCACCCGCGCCACGGTGCGCGGGTACGAATCCCGGTTCCCGATTCGAGTCGCCTGGGGGATCACCGATCGGATCACGGTGGGGGCCATGGTCCCCATCGTCCGCCGGCGGGTGGAGGCCGGGATCACCTTCGCTCCCCTGGACGGGAACGTGGGAGGCAACCCGTTCCTGGCGGACCCGGAAGCTCTGGATGGTTTCGTTTCCTCCGTCTCGGAAGCCCTCACCAGGGCCGAGGGACGGGTGGACGCGCTCTGCGCCGAAGAAGGGGAGGATTCCACGGCTTGCCGCGAGGGCCGTGAGCTCCTCGGTTCGGGGGAAGAGTTCCTGACGGGCCTTCCGGGAGCGTTCGAAGGGTCCCCCTTGGCTCCCATGCAGGAATCCCCCCTGGGACAAGCCCTGCTGCAACGGGTAGATGGCCTCAGAACCGGGATCGAAGAGCTGGGCGAAGCCCCGTTCGAAGGGACTCTACCTCTTCCGAGCGACCCGCTGGAAGAGACGGAGTTTCGAGAGCTCTTCTTGAGCCCGGTTTACGGGTCCGACCGCCCTCCCGCCGACTCATGGCCCGGGATTCCGGAGCTCGGGGATGTGGAGTTCCACGTGACGGGACTCCTGGTGGATCGGGAGTTCGGCTCCAATAACGACGACCGGACCTCCCCGTCCCTCCGGCTCCAGACCGCCGGAATGGTGGTCCTCCAATTGGGAACACAGCAGCCCGACACGCTCCGAGAGCATTTCGAGGGACAGCGTCCCCAGGGCCACACGGCCGTGAGGGTCCGCCTGGCCAACGAGCTGGGCATCAGGGAATGGCTGGGTCTGGGGCTCCACCTGGAGCTCCAGCAAAGTGAAAGCGATCAGGTTCGGAGGAGAGTGGCACCGGCCGACGATCCCTTCGACCCGGAGAGGGAGAGGGTTCCCGTCCGATGGAATCCCGGCCGCACCGTGGGCGTGGAGGTGGTCCCGCGCGTCCGACTCACCCCGGAACTTTCACTGGGGGCTCGCTACCGCTACTTCGCCCGCGGGCCCGACGAGTACGAAGCGGTGGAAGGGTCCGTAAGCGGAGCGGACCCGCAAGTTCTGGCGCCGGCCGGGAACGTTCGGAGCCAATACCTGGGGGCGGAGCTGAGTTACTCCACCATGGAGCGAGCCGAGGAAGGACTCGTCTTTCCTTTCCTGGTCCGGATGCGGCTCGAACGAGCATTCTCGGGCCGTGGCGGTCGTGTTCCCGCCGATACCCGGGTGGAAGCGGGTTTTCGGGTGTTCCTCCGGCCCTGAAGTCCACCCGCGGGGGATCCGAAAGCTGGAACTACTGACGGAGCCGCTACCCGGTGGGGACCTTCCCGAGTAGCTCCCGTGCATGGTCCCTGGACGTCTTCGAATCCGGGTCGCCCCCGAGGAGCCGCGCCACCTCCCGAACCCGGTCTTCCCCCAGAAGGTCGGTCACCCTGACAGAGGTGCGTCCCCCCTCACCGACCTTGTCCACGTGGAGGTGTCGGTCTCCCTGGGAGGCCAGTTGTGGAAGATGGGTGATGACGAGCACCTGATGATGCTCGGCCACCTCCCGGAGGCGTTCCGCCACGCGTCCGGCCACCACACCTCCGATCCCAGCGTCGATCTCGTCGAAGACCAGGGTGGGGACCCGGTCCTCCCGGGCGAGGATGGCCTTCAGGGCCAGCATGACCCGGGAAAGCTCCCCTCCGCTAGCCACTCGGCTCAGGGGTCCTGGGTCGAAGCCGGGGTTCAGCGAGACGAGGAACTCCACCCCCTCCGCCCCTCCCGGCCCCACATCCTCCAGTTCCTTCAGGGCCACCCGGAATCGACCCCCCTCCATGCCCAACCCCGGGAGCACGTCCTCCATCTCCTCTTCCAGCTGTCGGGCCGCAGCCGAGCGCAGGCGGGAAAGGGCCTCCGCTTCCTTCCGGAGCTCCTCGTGAAGGGATTCGAGCCGACGATCCAGAGCCGCCAGCTCGAACTCCCCCTCTTCCAGGGACTCCAGCTCCCGACGAAGCTTCCTGCCCATCTCCACCACATCTTCCAGCTCGGGCCCGTACTTCCGCCGGAGCCGGGCCAGGTGGTCGAGCCGGGAGCGGATCCGCTCCAGCTCCGAGGGGTCGTGGTCCACCCTGGATTCGTACGAACCCAGGGTCCGGCCCAGCTCCGCCGTCCGGTGGAAAAGGTCCTCCAGCTCGGCCGCCTGGGGCTCCAGGTCCGGGTCCATGCGGCCGAGTTCCCGGATCAGCGGCCGCAGTTCGGAAAGACGGTCTGAGATCGATCCCTCTCCCCCGTAGAGGGCCCGATGGAGTTCGGACGCGCCCCGGGCGAGCTCCTCGGAGTTCTCCAACCGCCGAGCGCGCTCCTCCAGCTCTCCGTCCTCCCCCGGCTGGATCTCCGTCCCTTCGATCTCTTCCAGCTGAGATCCGAGTGTCTCCTGTTTTTGGCGAAGCTCTTCCAGCTCCGCCTGCCTCCGGCTTCGCTCCGTAGCCAGTTCCTCCCGCTCGGCGTGCAGCTCGCGGACCCGGGCCGCCTGCCGGGTGGCGTCGCCCCGGGCATCCAATATCCTCCGCTGCTCTGCCGGCTCCAAAAGGGTCTGGTGCTCGTGCTGACCGTGGAGGTTGATCAGGCGGCGGCCGAAATCACCCACCACCCCGGCCGGGGCCGGAGATCCATTCACCCACGCACGGTTCCGGCCTTCGCGCCACACCTCCCGGCGCAGGATCAGGAGATCGTCGTCCAGGTCGTAGCCCCCTTCCCTCACCCGTTCACGGACCGACTCGCGACCTTCCAGATCGAAGACGGCCTCCACTACGCCTCGCTCCGAGCCTTGGCGGACGGACTCGGAGGACGCTCGTTCCCCCAAGAGGAGTGAAAGAGCGCCTACAAGGATGGACTTCCCCGCTCCGGTCTCTCCCGTCAGGACGTTGAGGCCCGCCCCCAACTCCACGCTCACCTCGTCGATGACGGCGAAGTCCCGGACCCGCAGCTCGGAAAGCATGTATCGAATCTAGACCTGGGACGGCGGGCCATTCAATGGTGGGTTGGGCGCCGTTCCGGGCCTCCGACCGAGCCGTGAAGCCCCGCCACAACCAACACTCCATGGTCCCTGGGACGAGAAGTAGTCCGGGGCGGGAAGCCCCCTCCGGACGCGGCGTTCAAAGGGCCCAATTCAGCTTGCGCCGAAGGGTCGAGAAGAAGGTGTGCCCTTCGAACCGGACCAGGGCAACGGGTACCGGGCCTTTCCGAATCTCCACGGTGGCCCGGGGATCCAAGGTACCTCCCACCTGGCCGTCCCCCGTGAACACGAGCTGGTCGTTCGGGTCCCGGCTCCGGATCCTCAAGACCGCATCCCCCGGCAGGACCAAGGGACGAACGGACAAGGTGTGAGGGGAAATGGGGGTGACCAGGAGACACTCGACGCTCGGATCCACGATGGGCCCGCCGGTGGAAAGGGAGTACGCCGTCGAACCCGTTGGAGAGGAGACGATCACCCCGTCCCCACTGAAGCTTCCGATCTCCTCCCATCCCCCCTGTCCCTTCAGGCTCAGCTCCAGGTGCACGACCCGCGCCACGCCTGCGTTGTGGAGCACGAAGTCGTTCAGCGCCAGCGAGGGCTCCCCGACGGGCGCTTCCGCCCCGTCCAGCGCTCGAGCCTGGAGGGTGGAGCGAAGATCCAGTTGGTACTCGCCCCGGGCGACTCGGTCCAGTGCGTCGCCGAGATCCTCCTCCGCTATCGAGGTGAGAAAGCCCAGCCGGCCCATATTCACCCCCAGGACGGGCGTGCCCCATCCGGCTACGCTCCGGGCGCCCCGGAGAAGGGTTCCGTCCCCCCCCAGAGTGATGAGCAGGTCGATTTCCGGCTCCCACCCCTCGAGTCCTCCGGGATGGTCCACATCCCCGGTGGTCGCCACCGGGTCGGCCAAAACCCGCATCCCCAATGACCGGCAGAGATCCCCCACCCTCTCGAGGACGGCCTGCATGGAAGCAGCCTCCGAGCGGGCGAGCACTCCGATCGTCCGCACCTCCCCCACCCGCCCCTCGTCCCGAGAAGTCACCGATCCCGCTCCACGACGAAGCGCCCCAGTCCTTCCAAAACCGGGTCTTCGAACCCGGCCGCCTGCAACCGCGCGACCCCTCGATTCACCGTCTCCTGGGCCTTCGCGCGGGCGCCGTCCACCCCGTGAGACCGAACGTACGTGGACTTGGACAACTCATGGTCGCTGGGGACCTTCCCCAGCGTTCCCACTGAGGCGGTGGCGTCCAGCACGTCGTCCGTGATCTGGAATGCCAGTCCCAGTGCCCTACCGTACTCCTCCAGGCCTTCCACCTCGTCCCGAGAAGCTCCCCCAGCCACTCCCCCCAGAACCAGGGAGGCCGTGAGGAGCGCACCCGTCTTTCGCCCGTGCAGCTCGGTCAGCTCGTCTCCCGAGAGCTCCACGCCTTCCCCCAAGAGGTCGAGGAACTGTCCCCCGACCATGCCACCGGCACCGGCCGCTTGCAGGAGCCGTCTCACCACCTCCCTCGCCACCGCATCGGGGAGGTCTAGATTTCGTGCGGCCCGCCAAGCTTGATCGGCTGCACCCGGGATCAGCACGGCGCCGGCCAGGAGAGTCGCCCGCTCCCCGAAGAGCGTATGAGGCGTGGGCCTTCCCCGTCGAAGCTCGGCATCGTCCATGCAGGGCAGGTCGTCGTGCATGAGGGAGTACGTGTGGATGAGCTCCAGCGAGACGGCCAGGTCATACACTCCATCGGGCGTGTCGGCCAGGGTCCGTTCGGCGGAAGCTCGATAGGCCGTGGCGCAAAGCACGGGGCGAAGTCGCTTCCCCCCTCCGGACAGGGAATGCTCCAACGGGCCAGCGAGGCTCTCGGGCAGCTCGGCGGTCAGGGTCGGGCGAGCCCGCTCCAAGGCCGCTTCCACCCGTGGACGCTCGGCTTCCAGCAGCGCCCCCACATCCGACGGCGTTCCAGCCGAGCTCATTCCTCCACTCCATCTCCTGAACTCATCTCCCGGAGCTCGGTCTCGCCCTCCTCTCCGATGAGCTCCTGGACGCGGAGCTCGGCCGCGGCGAGAACCTTCTCGGCCGCCCTCAGGTGTTTGACCCCCTCCTCGAAGAGCGCCAACCCCCGCTCCAGGGCCACATCCCCCCCTTCGAGGTCTCGGACGATCTCCTCGAGCCGGCGGAGGCGCTCTTCCAGGGACAGCTCATCTTCACCACCGTCCCTTTCCCCGCCATCGACCGTGGTATCGGACATTTCAGCTCGGCTCCTCCTCCGGATCCACACCCAGCGGCTTGCATCGGACCCGCCCGTCCACCACCCGCAAGACGAACGGGTCCTCGCTTCGAAAGTCTTCCACCCAGCGAAGGACGGTACCCGAAGGCGTCAGGGGAACCGCATATCCGCGCTTGAGAGTCCCAAGGGGTGACAGGGCTTCGATCCTCCCCGCCACCACCGCCACGGACCGTCTTCCTCGTTCCAGAAGATCATGCATGGAGCGCTCCAATCGGTCCCGCTGCTGAGCCACCTCCCTTTGACGAGGTTCCACCACCTCGCGGGCCACCCGGCTCACCCGGTGTCGAAGTTCCCTCAATCCCCGAGCTCGCTCCCGGTGGATGTTGCGCAGCCCCCGGTCCAGCCTGGGGCCCAGCTCCCTCAGGCCGGAGATCAGGGAGGCCCGATCCGGGACCGCGGCCTCGGCCGCTGCCGAGGGAGTGGGGGCCCGCAGGTCGGCCACCAGGTCCGAGATGGTCACGTCCGATTCGTGGCCCACGGCGGAAATCACGGGCACCGGACACCCGGCTACGGCCCGGGCCACGGGCTCCTCGTTGAAGGCCCACAAGTCCTCCACGGAACCTCCCCCGCGCCCGACGATGAGCAAATCGACTTCCCCGCTCGAACCCAGCACGTCCACGGCTCGCGCCACCTCATCGGCCGCCTCTCTCCCTTGCACTCGCGTCCCCCGGACCACCACGCGAGTCCAGGGCGCCCGGCGAGCGAGGACCGTCAGGATGTCCCTGATCGCGGCTCCGGTGGTGGACGTTACGACCCCGACCGCCGCCGGAAACGCCGGGAGAGGCCGCTTCCTGGAAGCGGCCAGCAGGCCTTCCTCCTCCAGCTTCTTCCGGACCCGCTCGAAGGCCACGCGCCAGAGCCCTTCACCCTCCTCGTCCTGGACCGCTCTGGCGATGAGTTGAAAGTCCCCCCGGGCTTCGTAAAGGGACGGGGCCCCGAAGACCCGCAGCCGCATTCCCTCTTCGGGATCCACCGGAAGGTTCCGGGCGTCCCCCCGAAAGAGCACACAGCGGAGTTGGGCGGTCTCGTCCTTCAGGGTGAAGTAGCAGTGGCCGGAGCGTGCCCGGGTCCAGTTGGCCACCTCACCGGACACCCACAGAGGCGGAAGCCCTTCCTCCAGAAGCGTCCGGACGGCGGCGTTGAGCTCGGAGACGGTCCACACCCGCCGAAGGCCGTCGTCGGTCCCATCCCGAGCGGCGGCATCGAACAGATCAAGAGTCTCCTCCTGCGAGGTCACCCGTCTCTCTCCGCCCAGGCCTCCGCCGACTTCAGGGTATTCGAAAGGAGCGTGGCGATCGTCATGGGGCCCACACCGCCGGGTACCGGCGTGATGGCTCCCGCCACCTCACGGACCTCATCGAAGGCCACGTCCCCTACCAGCCGGTACCCCTTTTCGGTGTCCGGAGCTTCCACTCGGTTCACCCCCACGTCGATCACCACGGCTCCGGGGCGTACCATGTCCCGGGTGACGAACTCCGGCCGTCCGATGGCCACGATGAGGATGTCGGCCAAGCGAGCCACCGCCGGGAGATCCTGGGTTCGGGAGTGGGCCACCGTCACCGTGGCGTTTCCTCCCGGTCCCCGCCCCAGGAGGAGCGAGGCCATGGGCCGCCCGACGATGTTGGATCGCCCCAGGATAACCGCATGTTTGCCTGCGGGGTCGTGCCCGGAGCGAAGGAGCATTTCCATCACTCCCTTGGGCGTACAAGGTGGGAAGGCCTCCTTCACCCCCGCAGCGAGCCGACCCACATTCACCGGGTGAAAGCCGTCCACGTCCTTCCGCGGGTCCACCGCTTCCAGGACCCGCTCTTCCCGGATCCCATCGGGCAACGGAAGCTGGACGAGAATTCCGTGGATTTCGGGATCGGAGTTCAACCCGTCGATCCAACCCAGAAGCTCGTCCTCGCTGGTCTCCACCGGGAGCGTGATCTGGCGTGAGAGGATGCCCGCCTCCTCCGCGGCCCTGTTCTTCATCCCCACGTAGGTCTGGCTGGCAGGATCCTCACCCACCAGAACGGTGGCCAGCCCCGGGACCACACCGGTCGAACCACGAAGGTCGGTGACCCTCTCTCGAACCTCCTCCCGTATCCCCTGAGCGATCTCCTTTCCCGAGATCAGCTGGCCGGCCATCTGCTTCCTCCTTCTCGTTGTTTGGTCACCGTATCTCGAAAGGAGCCCCAGCCGCCGCCACCCCAGGGTATCATCGAGCGAAGTCGACGGCGCGGGTCTCCCGAATCACCACCACCTTGATCTGGCCGGGATACTGCAGCTCCTCCTCGAAGCGCCGCGCCACCTTCTCCGAGATCTGCGCCATCTCTTCGTCGGAGACGGACTCCGGCTCCACCATGACTCTGACCTCCCGCCCGGCCTGCACGGCGAAGCATCGCTCCACTCCCGGGAAGTCCTTGGCGATGTTCTCCAACCGCTCCAGGCGCTTCACGTAGGTCTCGAACATCTCCCTGCGAGCACCGGGCCGGGAGCCGGAAATGGCGTCGGCAGCCGTCACGAGGAAGGTCTCCGGGTACCGGTGAGGCTCTTCGTCGTGATGGGCCCGGATGGCGTTCAAAACCACCTCCGACTCCCCGTGCTCCCGACACAGCTCGTGACCCAGCTCCACGTGGGTCCCTTCCTGCTCGTGGGTCAGCCCCTTCCCCACGTCGTGGAGGAGTCCGGCGCGCTTGGCCATCTGTACGTCCAGGCCCATCTCCGTGGCCATGTTTCCGGCCAACCGCGCCACCTCCTTGGAGTGAAGGAGCTGGTTCTGACCGAACGAAGTCCGGAACTGCAGTCGTCCCAGTACCTTCACGATCTGGGGGTGGACGTCGTGGATCCCCAGCTCGTAGAGGGCCTGCTCGGCGGCCTCCACCATTCCCTCCTCCACCTCCGCCCGACTCTTCTCCACGATCTCCTCGATTCGCCCGGGATGGATTCTCCCATCCTCCACCAGCTTCTCCATGGCCAGCCGGGCCACCTCCCGCCGGACCGGATCGAAGCCGGAGAGGACCACGGCCTCCGGAGTGTCGTCGATGATCACGTCGATCCCCGTAGCCTGCTCGAAGGCCCTGATGTTCCGGCCCTCCCGACCGATGACCCTCCCCTTCATGTCATCGGAGGGGAGCTGGACGACGGAAACGGTGCTCTGGGAGGTCTCGTCGGAAGCCATCCGCTGGATCGCCTCCGAGATGACCCGCTTCGCTTCCCTGTTCGCCGTTCGTTGGGCCTCCTCCCGTATCTCCCGAACCGTGTTCGCCGCCTCCGCTCGGGCTTCGTCCTCGAACTCCTCGATGAGGCGCTCCTTCGCCTGCTGGGCCGAAAGGCCGGCCAAGGACTCCAGTTTCGTCCGAGCCTGGCTCTCCAGCTCCTCCACCTCCTTCACCCGGCCCTCCAGCCCTTCCTCCCGCCTCCGGAGCTCCTCATCCCGTTCTTCCTGGCGGGTGTCCCGTTCCTTCAAGCGATCGAACCTACGGTCCAGAGAGTCCGAGCGTTCGGAGAGGCGCCTTTCCAGCCGTTCCAGATCCTCCCGGCGTCGGGCCTCCTCGCGCTCCCACGCCTCCCTCAGCTCGTAGGCCTCCTCCCGCCCCTTGAGGGTCGCCTCTTTTCGCAGGCTTTCGGCCTTGCTTTCGGCCTCCTCAAGGATTTGTCGGGCACGCGAAGCTGCCGTCTTCTCCTCGGCCTCTCGGCGCGTCCGTTCCCCGGCCCGGGCGAACCACACGCCGAGGCCCAGGCCGACGAACAGGCCTAGAGCGACCGCTAGAGCGAGTGCCAGCGGAGTCTCCATCTATGATGCGCTCCGGAATCGGGCTTTCGGTATGCCCGCGGTGGGCGGACTTCGAGATCCGGCTCCCAAGAATCGGGGATCCGTCAAAGCACTACAACCTTGATCGAAATAGAATAGGCACCCATTGGGACAGCAAGCGGACGATGGGCAAGGCGCCCGCCCGAGGAGCCCCTCAGGCTCTGCCTACCTCATCCACACTCCCGGAGGAGTCGGAGTCCTCGAGGGCCCCTTCGATGGCCCCATGGAGCCGGGTCGCCCGCTCCGCGGTCTCCCGGGTGACTTCCTGCAACTCGGCCACGGCCCGGAAGTAACGGTCCGCCACGGACAAAGCCGCCAGGATCACGGCCCGGTGGTTCTGCGGAACTCCGGACTTCTCCTTGATCTCGCGGACGGTATCGTCCACCAGGGCCGCGCACCTGCGTGTGTGTTCGGGGTCAACGGAGGCCCGGATCGCGTGCTCTTCCCCGGCGATCTCCACCCGAACGGATGTCTTCTCCGGCTCTTCACTCACCCTTGTTCCTCCAGGAAGCGGATGCGGGAGAGAAGCCGGTCCACCACTTCTCTCCCCTCCTCGAGCCGATCCCGAAGTTCCCGGTTCTCGGCCTCTACAACCTCCAATCGGTCCACCAGCCGCCCCGGTCCCTCTCCCGTCTCCTCCTGACCATCCAGCAAGTCTTCCAGCCTGCGCACTCGATCCTCGGCCATCCGGGCCCGCTCGCGAAGCGACCCGATCTCTTCGAGCGCCTGCGCCACGGCCCGCTCCAGCCGGGCCATGGCCCGGCGGTCCGGGCGGTGGCCCCCCTCAGTCCCCTCTGAGCTCGGCACCGAACACCTCCTTCAGGAGAGGGACCAGGCGGTTCAACACCTCGTCCACCTCCCGGTCCTTCAATGTCCGCTCCGGAGCCCGAAAGACGAGCCGAAAGGCCACGGACCGGGTCCCTTGCGGGAGGTTTTCCCCTTCATAGACGTCGAAGATGGAGACATCCTCCAGGAGATCGCCACCTTCCTCCGCCAGGACCGCGGCCACGTCCCGCGCCCGATGACGTCGGTGCAGAACGAGAGCCAGATCCCGCTCCACGGGAGGCTGTGTGGGGATGGGCTCGAAAGCCATGGTCTCCCCACGTCGAAGCTGGGGGTCGGGCAGGGAGATCTCCAGAGTCCAGACCGCATGGGCCCAGGGTGGTGCATCCACGCCCGAGGAACGCACCATCCCCCCGCGACCGCTCCACCCCTCTTCCAGATCCGTGTCCAAATTGAAGCCCCAGCGAGGATCCAGTTCAGGGTCCTCCTCGGCCGGCTCCAGCTTCCCCTCTACCCGTTGTCCGAGCCCGTCGGCCAGTTCCTCCAGCACCCCCTTCAGGTCCCAGAAGTCCAAGGGCTTCCCCGGTTGGCTCCAGTGTCGCGGTGCACGGAGCCCGGTCATGGCCAGGGCGAGTCGGGTCTCTTCCTCGGGCGGTCCCCCGTCCTCGCCCTCCATGAAGACGGTTCCAATCTCGAAGAGACGGACGTCCCGAACCCCTCGATGGAAATTGCGCTCCACGCGCCGAAGAAGTCCCGGAAGGAGGGAGGTGCGCAGGTGACTCTCCTCCACCGATATGGGGTTGGCCAACCCCACCTCGCCTTCATGGGCCGGAGAAAAGGCCGGTGTCTGGAGCTCGAAGAAACCCAGACCCACCAGGAGGCTCCTGAGCGACTCCTCCTGAACGAAGCGTGGATCGTCGGGAACGG
>SKSR01000137.1 GCA_007122885.1 Gemmatimonadota bacterium | reverse complement strand
GAGCTGGCCGAGCTCATCGACGTTCCTTCCACGGAGATCGTGGGATCCGCCTTCAAGAACCTGGGCATGATGGTGACGGTGAACCAGCGCCTGGACTTCGACCAGATCGAGCTCCTCCTGGAGGAATTCAACTTCAAGGCGGTCCGGGAAGAGGAGTACGGGGAGGAGGCCGAGCCGGAGACTGTGGAGGAGGAGGATCCCGAGAAGCTCCGCCCCCGGGCCCCGGTGGTTACCGTCATGGGGCACGTGGACCACGGGAAGACGCTCCTGCTCGACCAGATCCGAAAGACGAACGTGGTGGCCGGCGAGTCCGGAGGGATCACCCAGCACATCGGTGCCTACCACGTGGAGCTGGACGACGACCGGAAGATCACCTTCCTCGATACGCCCGGGCATGCCGCCTTCACGGCCATGCGGGCGCGAGGCGCGGACGTGACCGATGTGGTGGTCCTGGTGGTGGCCGCTGACGACTCCATCATGCCGCAAACCATCGAGGCGATCAGCCACGCCAAGAACGCGGGAGTCCCGATGGTGGTGGCCATCAACAAGGTCGACTTGCCCGCGGCACAGCCCGATCGGGTGAGGCAGGAGCTCCTCCAGCACGGGGTTACGGTGGAGGAGTTCGGCGGGGACATCCTGGCCACGGAGATCAGCGCCAAGACCGGGCAGGGGATGGATGAGCTTCTGGAGCAGATCCTCCTGCAGGCGGAGCTGTTGGAGCTCAAGGCGAACCCGGACCGGGAGGCCCAGGGCATCGTGATCGAGGCCCAGCTCGATGTGGGTAAGGGGCCCGTGGTTTCCGTCCTGGTCCGGCAGGGGACGCTCACCGTGGGCGATAGCTTCATTTGCGGGAAGCACCACGGACGGGTTCGAGCTCTCCTGGACGAGCGAGGAAATCCGGTGGACCTGGTGGAACCCGGGATTCCGGTGCAGATCTTGGGCTGTCCGGGCGTGCCGCAGGCCGGCGACACCTTCCAGGTCATGAACGCCGAACGTGCGGCGGAGATCGCCAACACCCGTCAGCGCCTGGAGCGGGAGAAGCAGCTCCGGATCAAGGAGCGGGGCGTCAAGCTGGGCGACTTCTCCCAGGTCCTGGAAGAAGGGGAAAAGGTGACGCTTCCGCTCATCATCAAGGGAGATGTGGACGGGTCCGTCCAGGCCCTTTCCGATGCGTTGGATCAGCTCACCTCGGAGGAAGTGGACGTGGAGGTCGTTCACCGAGGAGTCGGCGCCGTGAACGAGTCCGACGTCCTCCTGGCCCAGACCGCAGGAGCCGTGATCATCGGTTTCCGGGTCCGTCCGGACACGAATGCCCGGACCTTGGCCGAGAAGGAAGGCGTGGACATCCACACCTACGAAGTGATCTACGAAGCGGTGGATCAGGTCCGAAACGCCCTGGAGGGGATGCTTGCCCCCGAGCGGAAAGAGACCGTACTGGGGGCTGCCGAGGTCCGCGAAGTCTTCAAGATCTCCAAGGTCGGTACCGTGGCCGGTTGCTACGTGACGGACGGCGTCATCGATCGGAAGGGCCAGGTCCGGGTGGTCAGGGACGGATCGGTGGTCTACACCGGTGAGGTGGGTTCTCTCAAGCGGTTCAAGGACGATGTGAAGGAGGTCCGCGAGGGTTTCGAGTGCGGGATCGGGGTGGCCAACTTCAACGACGTGAAGGTCGGGGACGTCATCGAGTGCTTCAAGGTGGAGGAGGTGGCCCGGACCCTGGCCACCAGCGGAGCGGGCCAGAGGGGATGAGCAGGCCGGCCCGTGGGAGGGCCGGCGCCGGGAGGATCCCATGGTGGTGGTCGTCATGCGTTGGGAGCTCTCTATACCCGGGAGCGCGTCCCTCAAAGACAAGCGCGTCGTGATTCGGTCCCTGAAGGACCGAATCCGTCACAAGTTCAACGTCTCCGTGGCCGAAACCCGGCATCAGGATGTCTGGACCCGGGCCGAGCTCACCGTGGCCCTGGTGGCGTCGGACCGCAGGTTCGCCGATTCAGTGGCCGACTCGGTCGATCGTTTCGTTGCCGAAAATGCCCGGTCCATAGTCCTGAGTACCTTCCGAGACGTGTACTGACCCGATGCCCCTTTCCGCCCATCCCACTTCAGAGCCGTTCCGGGGGGATGCATGACAAGCAGGCGTGTCCAGCGGCTCAACGAACAGCTCAAGCGCGAGATCTCCGAAGTTCTGCGTCGGGAGGTCGATGATCCCCGGATCGGTCGCCCCACGATCACGGACGTGGAGGTGACCCCTGACCTGGACGTGGCGCGGGTGTTCGTGCAGTTCGAGAAGGATGGGCCCGATTCCGAAGGGGTCATGCACGGCCTCCAGGGGGCGGCGCCCTTCATCCGGAAGGAGCTGGGCAAGGCTCTTCGCCTCCGACGCATTCCCGAGCTCCGCTTCCGAGAGGATCGGACTCTGGAGCGGGCCACCCGGATCGAACGGATCCTCAGGGAGGTGCTTCCTGAGGAGAGCGAGGAGGGTGAGGGGGGAGCGGAGAGTGGTGGCGGGGAGGAGACTCCTTGACGCTCGTTCCACCGGGAGGTGGCGTTCTTCCCGTCGACAAGCCCTCCGGTCCCACCTCGCACGACGTAGTGGCCGGCCTCCGCCGAGTCCTTCGGGGGGAGAAAGTGGGGCATACGGGAACCCTCGATCCCTTCGCCTCCGGGCTCCTCCTCCTCTGCGTCGGTGGGGCTACCCGGCTGGCCGAGTATCTGAAGGACCTCCCCAAGGAATACGAGGCCCAGGTGCGCCTGGGGGTCCGGACGGATACGGACGACCGGGAAGGAGCCGTGACGGCGAAGAGCGAGGCCTGGAAGGAACTTCGAAGGGAACAGATTGAGGAGGGCCTGTCGGGCCTGGTCGGGACCCACCCTCAAGTCCCTCCCAGCTACTCCGCCAAAAAAGTGGACGGACAACCAGCTCACAGGAAGGTCCGGCGGGGCGAATCGGTGGACCTGGCTCCGGTGGAGGTTACGGTTCACGAGATGGATATTCTCCAGATGAAGTTGCCGGACCTGTACGTCCGGGTTGTATGCGGCGCCGGGACGTACGTACGCGCTCTGGCTCGCGACCTGGGAGAAGCCCTGGGGGTGGGAGCCCACCTGACCGAACTTCGGCGGGTGGGGG
>SKSR01000353.1 GCA_007122885.1 Gemmatimonadota bacterium | reverse complement strand
CTTCTCGGAGTGGGCTGGGTCGTGGATGGCTGTCTCGAGCCGAAGGAGCGTGTCGGCTGTCGCGTATGCCTCCGCAGCGACCGGAGCCACAGCATCTGTGGGCACTGACGCCAGTGGGTTGGCCGGTCCCAGAAGGACCGGGACCACTGCGGCCCACGCGAACGGTTGGATCATGATTCCGTCTCCCATGAAGGGGTTCGCTTTCCGAGGGCGGGTTGCCCGGTTGGGATCCGTTCTCCGCCCGTTGCGTGAATCCAAGTTCGACGGGCATTCCTTCGACTTCGTCGCGTTGTGGTAACGGGCGGGTAAATTCGTCGGTGGCCCCTGCTGGGTCGGGGGCTTCCCCGAGGATTGCCGGACCCGCCTCGGACTCGTCCTTTGGATGAGCGATCTGTTACAGGGGGTGGGGACTCTTGTGACCGTTTCGTTACAAAGCCGCTCCATCTTCAAAGCATGTTCCAAGGCATGTTGCGCTCCCACGGCGACACGGATCCGACGGCGATGCTTTCGGAGCGCCGGCGGGGCAGGGTCGGCCGGACAGGGGGCAAGAGACCTCCGAGGGAACGTTCCATCGTCCTGATGGTGCCCATCCTGCTGGCCATCGGGGTGGCGGGTGGATGCGCCGGTGAGCCTGCCGAGGGGGAGGGTCTCCGAGGTGGTGTGATCACCGGTGCCGGAGCCACCTTCATCATGCCCCTGGTGACCTTGTGGAGCTACGAGTACGAGGCCCGCACGGGGAAGCGGGTCAACTACAACTCCATCGGCTCCGGAGGGGGGATCCGGGCCCACATCGACCGAACCGTTGACTTCGGGGCCACCGAAGCCCCGCTGAACCCGGAGCAGTTCCGGCGGGCGGAAGGGACTTTGACCCTTCCGTTGACCATCGGGACCGTGGCCCTGGCCTACAACCTCCCTGGAGTGGACGAGCTCCGCCTCACGGGCTCCCTCCTGGCCGATATTTACCTGGAGCGGGTCACCCGCTGGGACGATCCCCGGATCCAGGAGCTCAACCCGGACCAGAATCTGCCGGACCGGCGGATTGTGACCGTCCATCGCTCCGACGGTGCGGGCACGACGTTCATCTTCTCGGACTACTTGAGCAAGGTGAGCGAGGCGTGGGCCGAGGTGGTGGGGGTGGGGACGTCCTTGTCGTGGCCTGGGGGGATCGGGGGGAACGGGAACGAGGGAGTGGCCGGAGCCGTCCGGAACAACCCGTATTCGATCGGCTACATCGAGTTCTCGTACGCCATGAGCCTGAACATGCCCACGGCATACATGGAGAACCAGGAGGGCCTGTTCCTCCAGCCCTCCCTGGAGGGAGCCACCGCCGCCGCGGCTGCAGTGGTGGAGGAGCTTCCGGCGGGCCACGAGTCGTGGCACGAGGTGAGCTTCACGAACGCCCCGGGCGTCGACTCGTATCCCCTTTCTTCCTTCTCCTACTACATCGTCTACGAGGACCTGGCCCGGGCGGGTCGGAACATGACCCGGAGGCGCGCGGTGGACATGGTGGAGTGGCTCGAGTGGACGGTGACGGAGGGGCAGCGCTACAACAACGACGTGGGCAACGCGGCGATTCCGGATCGGGTCCGGGAGCTGAACCTGGAGAGCTTGGACCGGGTCCACTTCGAGGGTGAGCCGGTGAGGAGCCGGTGACCCGGGCCGGTCCGCTGGCCGACCACCTGCAGCGCCGGTGGTTTCGTTACGCCACGGCCTTCATGGCGGTGGTGGTGGTGGCCCTGATCCTCGTCATCCTTCAACAGCTCTGGACCCAATCACGGCCGGTTTGGAGCGAGTGGGGGCTCGGGTTCATCACTCGGTCGGAGTGGAACCCGGTCCGGGACGAGTTCGGTGCCCTCCCCTTCATCGTCGGGACCCTGCTCACGAGTGTGCTGGCGCTGGCCATCGCGCTTCCCGTAAGCCTGGGAATCGCGATCCTTCTCACCGAGTACGCGCCTCGGTTTCTCCGGGATCCGCTCATCTTCGTGGTGGAGCTCCTGGCGGCGGTTCCTTCCGTGGTGTTCGGCCTCTGGGGAATCTTTGTTCTGGCCCCGCTGATCCAACAGCACGTCATGCCGGCGGTGGCCGGGTCCCCGCTGGGGATCCTCCCCATCTTCGGAGAACCGGGGCCCGGCTACACCCTCTTCACCGCCGGCTTGATCCTGGCCGTCATGATCATTCCCATCATCGCTTCCTTGAGTCGGGAGGCGCTCATGGCCGTCCCCCGGGACCAGATGGAAGCGGCTCTGGCGCTGGGGGCAACCCGCTGGGAGGCCATGCGCTACGTGGTCCTCACGTACGCCAAGGCGGGGATCTTCAGCGCGGCGGTGCTGGGTTTGGGGCGGGCTCTCGGCGAGACGATGGCGACGACCATGACCATCGGGAACCGGGTGAACCTGACCGTGGACTACTTCCAGTCCGGCTACTCCATGACGGCGATCATCGCCAACGAGCTGCGGGAGGCGGCCACCGAGATCCATGTGAGTGCCCTGGTGGGAATCGGGCTCATCCTCTTCCTCCTCTCCTTCGTCCTGAACACCCTGGGGCGGCTCATCCTCATGACCACCTACCGGAGGGACGCGTGAGCGAAGCCGGGCAGGCGGAGGCCCAGTGGCCCGGCGGCCCCACGCCTCTCCGCCTCCGCTTGCGGATGGGGAGGGACTACTTCCTGGTGGGACTCTGCTTCCTGGCGCTGGCGTGTGCCGTCGTGCCGCTGGTGTGGGTTCTGTGGGAGGTGGTAACCGTCGGGATGGCGCACGTCTCCTGGGAATTCCTGACCAGCCTCCCCACCCCTCCCACCATCGGAGGGGGCGGCTGGGCCAACGCCATCGTGGGAACCGTCATCGTGGTGGGCCTGGCGGCCGCCATGGGGATTCCGGTGGGGGTGGGGGCCGGGATCTACATGAGCGAGTACGGGGACAATGCCCTGGGCAAGTCCACCCGATTCCTCTCGGAGGTCATGGCGGGGCTCCCCTCCATCGTGGCCGGGATCGTGGCGTACGGGGTCATTGTGGTCACCATGGGCCACTTCAGCGCCGTCTCGGGGGGAGTGGCGTTGAGCCTCCTCTTCATCCCCATCGTGGCCATCACGACCCAGGAAGCCCTGCAGATGGTGCCCCGGGATCAACGGGAGGCATCCTTCGCACTGG
>SKSR01000366.1 GCA_007122885.1 Gemmatimonadota bacterium | reverse complement strand
CTCTCCCCAACCGTTCGAAGGCGTAATGCTCACCACCCCCCACGTCGGTGACGGCGAAATGGGCCATGTACACCTGGTCGGAGCTCCACTCCGAGGGAGGGACTTCCGTTCCCTCCCCGTCCTCCGCCCGATCCCTCGAGGGTGTAAGGGCGTTCCGGAAGAACGTCACCTGGAACCCCAGCTCCTCTCCATCCGCTCCTTCCAGGTGTCCGGTCAGGTACCACCACTCCGTCCTGTACTCCGGGTGGGGCCCGTGGTCTTCCGGGAACACGAACGGCCTGGGCTCCAGCACCCGGGCGAAGCCATCTACATCCTCGCCCGCCAGGGCGTCCACGGGTGACAGGGCAGCCCGGGGCTCGTCCGGAGGGCCGGCCGGCCTTCCGAGCATCACGAAGGTCCCGGCCAAGGCGGCCAAGGCGAGTCCGACCCCGATCGTCCGGAGCGATCTCATCCGGTCACTCTCCTTTAAGCGCCACGGAGGGAGAGATCCGGGCCATGCGCCACGCAGGGTAGACACCGGCCAGAAGGGCTCCGAAGAAAGCCAAGGCGAAGGACGCGGCCACCACCCCGGGACTCACGAGCGGATCCACGGACCAACCGAAGGAGCGGGCGTTGACTACGTGGATCATGACCCACGCCAGGACCATCCCGGCCGGTAGGGCCAACAGCCCTGCCGAGACCCCCATGAGCCCGGACTGGATCAGGATCGTTCCTCCGACTTCCCGGTTGGTCATCCCCTGCGCCCGAAGAACCCCCAGCTCCCGTTCCCGCTCGAGTTGGAGAGCCATGAGCGCGCTCAGCACCCCTACGAAGGCCACCGAGAAGACCAGGAGCTGGAGGACGGAGGTCACCCGGAAGGTTCGGTCGAAAACCTGGAGCGTGGCCGCTCGCAGCTCTTCGTTCGAACGGACGGAAACCTCCCGGTCCGGGGGAACCCGGCTGCCCAGAAGGGCCAGAGCACGGCTCCCATCCACCCCCTCGGCCAGGTCCAGACCCAGCGAGGTGACCCCCGGATCATTCCAATGCTCCAGGTAGACGTTCCGGGAGAGGACCGCCACTCCCCGGTCCGAGCCGTAGTCCCGGAAGACCCCTTGGACCGGGAAGGAACGGACTCCTCGGTCCGTTCGCAGGGAAAGCTCGTCGCCCGGCTCGAGCCCGAGACGGAAGGCCAGGGGCTCGGACACCAGGACGCCCTCCCCCTCCAGAACGCGAAGGGCCGCATCCCCAGAACCTGCCAGAAGCGGAAAGCGCCGAGACACCTCCGGTGGACCGGAGACGGCCATGAGCGCCACCTCGCCGTGGGGCGAAAGGACTTGAACCCGGCGGGTCAGGGAAGCCTCCGCCACCTCGGGAGCCGAGACCAAAGCCTCTACAGTAGCCGGCGGAAGGGTCCCGTGGGGTCGGGCGGAGACCGCACTGGGGAGGGACACGTAGACATCCGACGCCAGGGTGGCGTCGAGCCAGGCTTCCACACTTCCTCGGAACGAGGTGATCATAACCCCCAGGCTCAGTGTCACTGCAACCGCCACCACCAGAGCGGCCATGGCCGGGCCCGTCCGGCTCAGGGAGGCGGTCACCCCCCGGGCGCCGACGACACCCACAAGCCCCGCCACCCTCCGGGCGGCCGGGACCAGGGGGCGGAGGAGGAGCGTTGCGGCCCAGGGGGTCACGAGGGCCATTCCCAGGACCAGAACGAAGAGCCCCGCGAACGCCAACTCGACGCCGACCCGGGGAATCAGAAGAGCACCGCCCGCCACGCACAGGAGGAGGCCAATCAGAGCGAGGGTCCGGGAGCGGTCTCGGGCCCTGCCCTCCACGAAGGATCGAGCCAGCGCCCGACGGGGCGGTGTGGACGCCGCCTCCCAAGCCGCCGGGAGCGAAGCGGCCACGGTAACGCCCATTCCCAGCAGGACCGCCTTCCCCAGCGTGGCCACCTCCAGAGTCACGCCCTCCACGGAGAGGACGAAGTAGAGGTCGTTGATCGTCCGGGTGACGAGGCGAACGAGCCCCCGGCCCAGGGCATAGCCGAGAAGGCTCCCGATCACCGTCCCCAGCAGGCCCAGAACCAGCGCCTCCCCCACCACCCCCTTCAGGACATCGCTTCGTGTGGCCCCGAGGGCCCGGTAGGTCCCCAGGGTCTTCCGGCGCCGGACGACGGAAAAGGTAAGGGTGTTGTAGATGAGAAAGCCGCCGAAGAGGAGGGCCAGCAGGGAGAGGGCCGTCAGGTTCACGTCGAAGGAGCGGAGCATTCCCTCGAGCTCCCGGCCCCGGGCGTCCGCCGGCTCCAGAAGGGCTCCCGGGGGGAGGACCTCGCCCACGGCGTCCGCCACCGAGTCCTCTCCCTCTCCATGCATCACCAGCACCAAGTCGACCCGGTCCACCACTCCGTAACGCTCCACCAACCCCTGGGCTGTGGCGATATCCATCACGAGGAGGTCGCGGAGTCCCGCCCGGGCCAGATCTCCCTGGGGATCGAGGACTCCCGTCACCTGGAGGGAGACTTCCCTTCCCCCCACTTGAACCGGGAAGACCTCCGACTCCCCAGCACCCTCGGAACGGATGATCACGGCCAGCTCCTCGGCCAGCTCTCGACCCAATACCACACCTCCCTCGGTGGAAAGGAGATCCAGGAGGGAGAGCCCGGACGGATCTCCGGAGAAGTGGGGCCGGACGACCGCGTCCGAGAGGGGGTCCACCCCCAGGAGCCGGAGCGACCGACCGGGGAGCCGGAGCGATCTGCCGTAGCCTTCCACCACCGGTGCCGCAGCCCGAACCCCGGGGAGCCTCCGGAGCTCGGCCACGAGCTCCGAGGGGATTCCCGCATCGCCAGCCACCACCCGGTGGGTCGCCTGCCCACCCACCGTGGTCACGGATGCTCGTAGGGCCTCGCGGGAGCTCTCCACGGCCAGGTCCATGGCGAAGACCACCGCTACGCCCAGGGCGATCCCCAGGACGGCCAAGCCGGTCTGCAGGGGCCGCCGAGGGAGATGTCGAAATCCGGATTGAAGGTGGAGTCCGCGCATGGCCGGTCACCGTGTCGGTCGGATCCGACCCTCCTCCAATTGAACCACCCTGCCGGCTCGGCTCGCCACTTCGTCGGCGTGGGTGGCCACGACGAGGCTCACGCCCTCTTCTGCTCGGAGGCGTTCCAATAGGTCG
>SKSR01000204.1 GCA_007122885.1 Gemmatimonadota bacterium | reverse complement strand
GGTTCGTGGAGCACCAACCCTTTCCCACCCTGACGGCCGAGGGTGGAGAGCACGAGGGGAGCGTCCAGATGACCGAACGGCCCACCTGCACCGCGTGCAGTCTGTCTCTCTGGAACGACCGGGTGGTCGTCCACTTCGGCGGAGGGTCCGCGATCGAGCGGCAGATCTTGGACCTCTACCGATGGCGAGATGGCGGCTACGACGGTTCTCTCCGTCTCCCCGAGCGAGCACGGGCCGTGACTCTGGCCGGAACCACGGCTTATGCGCTCCAGGCGACCCCCTACCCGATCCTGGAGGCGCTGGAGCTGACCCACCCCCGACCCTGAGCACGGCGGGTCGGCAAGGAGAAGGGTACCTTCCTCGAAACCCCACCCTCCCGATCCTCGTAGGGGGAACGGGCGGAGGAACCGGCCTCGAGTCCGCCCCGGAACCCAACCGATGTCCAACGAGGCCCGAACGCGAAGGAGCGGAACCGTGCTGGAGCTTCTCACTTTGATCGCGGTGGTGGTGGGAACCCTGATGGCCTACCGGAAAACCCATGCCTTCGCTCGTCGACGGCTCCGTTACACGCGGGTCGGCGAGCGGGCGGCCCTGAGCGGTCTTCTCGTGGGAGCGGGAACGACCGTGGTGGCGGCGCCAGTGGCCGGCCTTCTCCCCCTGGTGGGCTTCGGATCTGCCCTCCTGCTGGGCACAGGAGTGGGGCTCGCGGTGGGACGGGGAGCGTCCCTGAGCCGGAGCTGAAAGCGGAGGGTCATCCCCCCGCGGGAGTGGCCTCCCTTCGAGCGGAGCCGTACCGCTCCGCCACGTACCCTTCCAGGATTCCGATGAACTCCCGGACCAGGCCCTCCCCCTTCAGAGTGGAGTGGTGCTCGCCGTCCACGTACACCGGCGCCTTCGGCTCTTCGAAGGTGCCGGGAAGCGAGATCCCGATATCCGCATGCTTGGACTCGCCGGGTCCGTTCACCACGCACCCCATGACCGCTACCTGGAGCTCCTCCACGCCCGGATAGTCCTCCCTCCACCGTGGCATGCGCTCCCTCACGTACCCCTGGATCTCCTGGGCCATCTCCTGGAAGAAGGTGCTCGTGGTTCGGCCGCAGCCGGGGCACGAAACGACCTGGGGCTCGAAACTCCGGATCTTGAGGGACTGGAGGATCTGCTGGGCGACCCGGACCTCCTCCGTTCGGTCCCCCCCCGGCTCCGGAGTCAACGAGACCCGGATCGTGTCGCCGATGCCTTCCATGAGGAGAGTGGAGAGTCCGGCGGTGGTGGCCACGATCCCCTTGGCTCCCATCCCCGCCTCGGTCAGGCCCAGGTGGAGGGGATGCGGGGTCAGGGGCGCGAGCTGCCGGTAGACGGCGATGAGCTCCGGGACCTCGGAGACCTTTGCGCTCAAGACGATCCGGTCGGCCCCGAGCCCGGTCTCCCGGGCCAGCTCCGCCGAACGGACGGCGCTTTCCACCATGGCGTCCCGAAGGACGGCCTGGGCCTCCTTGGGCTCGGGGAGCCGGGCGTTCCGGTCCATGAGCTCGGTCAGGAGATCCTGGTCCAAAGAGCCCCAGTTCACCCCGATCCGGACGGGTTTTTCGTTTTCCACCGCCACAGAGACGATCTTCCGGAAGTTTTCGTCCCGGCGCTTGGCCCCCACGTTCCCCGGGTTGATCCGGTATTTCGCCAGAGCCCGGGCGCACTCCGGATGCCGCTCCAGAAGGATGTGGCCGTTGTAGTGGAAGTCCCCGACCACGGGCGTGGTGACCCCTTGATCCCGGAGGCGGGACACGATCTCGGGAACGGCCCGGGCCGACTCCTCATTGTTCACCGTCACCCGGACGAGCTCGCTTCCGGCCCTGGCCAGGGCTCGGATCTGCTCCACGGTGGATGAGACCTGGGCGGTGTCCGTGTTCGTCATGGACTGGACCGCCACCGGGTTTCCACCCCCGACCCTCACCCCACCGATCTTCACCTCGGTGGTCTTTCTACGAGGCCACACGCTCAATTCATCCTCTCCCGAAGGGCCGGCACCCCTGGTGCAGGGACCCTGGATCCGTGGAAAGTCACCGGTTTAGGAATGTATGGAAGGGTTCGGCGGCATCAAAGGCCGAGGCTGGCCCGAACCGTCCATGCATCGTATGCTGAAATATGCCCCGGAGAGTGAATGCCCGTCGGGGCATTCCTGATCACATCCAAGCAACCGGAGGTCCAATGCAGCTGAGGCCAGAGATCCACCGATGGATCGCCTTCGCCCTGGTGGTGCCTTTCCTCGCCGCCTGTGAGGTCGAGCCCGACCCGGACGCGCTCCAGGAGGCTCCTCCGGCCGAGGAGCCCGACCCCGACGCGCCTCCCCCTGATGCCCAAATGGAGCACGCCGTGGTGCCCCTTCAGCCGATGGGGGACTCGGACGTGATGGGTGAGGCCATGTTGATGGAGGAGGCCGACGCCCTGGTGGTCGTTGTGGACGTGACCGGGCTGCCCGGCGAGGGGGACTTCCCTTCACACATCCACGAAGGGACGTGTGATGACCCGGGTGGTGTCGCCGAGCCCCTGAGCGACGTGATCGGGTTGGAGGACGGCACGGGCTCCAGCACGAGCACCATCGACTTGGGCGCCCTGGATCCGGGTGGCCAATACCTGATCATGGTTCACGCCGAGGACGGGGCGCCCATCGCCTGCGGCGAGCTGGACGCCGGGATGTAGGTCGGCCCCCGTCGGCTTCCCACCGGTAGGGAGAAGGCCGGGGGCCGCCCAGACGGGCGGTCCCCGGTCAACATCCACACGCCCAAGAATATCAGAGCGAGGAGTTTGCATGTCCGAAGTCAAGGTGACTGTGTTGAAGGACGGCCCATACAAGGTGGAAGGTCCCATTTCCATGAAGGACCACGAGGAAAACCAGATCGAGGTGCCCTCCGGAAAGGCCGTGGCCCTGTGCCGGTGCGGAGCGTCCACGAACAAACCGTTCTGTGACGGAACCCACTCGAAGATAGGGTTCGAGGGAGCCAAGGCGGCGGTGGAGGCCCACCGAAAGGGCTGAGCGCCAGGGGCCTGGCGAGGGGCTCAACATCTCCTGCCGACTAGTGTGGTGTCGCAGAAGTCCCGTGAAGCACCGAGAGCGTCGAAGCGCCGCTCCAGCAAGGCGCGACGACGAGGCATAGCAGCGCTACGTC
>SKSR01000231.1 GCA_007122885.1 Gemmatimonadota bacterium | reverse complement strand
GGGCCCGGAAGAACGACCGCATCGCGGTCCTGGAGAAGACGAAAACGGTCCGGGAGAGGCTTCCTACGCTTCGGGAGACAGCGTTGAGGGAGCTCCCCGGGATGTCGAGCCGATCCCGGCGGATCCTCCTGGAGAGAAGGCTCGTTTCCAAGGATCTGATCGGGGAGAACGGCGGAACCCCCCACGAAGGTACGGCGGTCGTCCTCTCACACCACGACCCTGTGTCGGTTATGGTGAACGAGGAAGACCACCTCCGTCTCCAGACGCTTCTCTCGGGACTCCGGCTCCACGAGGCGTGGCGCCGTCTGGACACGTTGGATGAGGAGCTGGGCGGGGAGTTGCCGTACGCGTTCCACCACGAGTTCGGGTTCCTGACGAGCTGTCCCACGAATGTGGGAACCGGTCTCCGGGCCTCCGTCCTGGTCCACCTTCCGGCCCTGGTTCTCACCAAGGAGATCGGAAAGGTCCTCCAGGGGCTGAGCCAGGTGGGGCTGACCTTCCGGGGGCTGTATGGCGAGGGTTCGGAGGTGGTGGGCAACTTCTTTCAGCTCTCGAATCAGACCACGCTGGGCAAGAGCGAAGAGGACCTGGTGGATCATCTGGACAAGATCGTCCGCCAGGTGATCCAGTATGAGACCCAGGCCAGGCAGGTCCTGCTCCGGGACGCGGCGTCCGTCACCGAGGACAAGATCTGGCGGGCGTATGGTCTCCTCCGGCACGCACGCTCCCTGTCCTTCGAGGAGCTCATGAACCTCCTGAGCGGAGTCCGGCTCGGGGCGAGCCTGAAACTACTCCCGGGCCTCCGTGTATACTCGCTCAACAAGGTGATGATCTTCACGCAGACGGCTCACCTGGAAGAGGCGGCCGGTCGGGAATTGACCTCTTCGGAGCGGGATGCCCACCGAGCCGCCTACGTACGTAGGATCCTTTCCACTGAGGGAGTCGATTACTCGGGCGAAGCCCCGTCGGAAGACGATTCCGAAGAGGGAGATTTGCCCACGGATCGGGCCGAGTGAACCGCCCAAACCCCCGTCGAGTGCGGACATGAACTACAACTTCACAGATCGAGTTCGGAAGGTCCTGGCCATGGCGAGGGACGAGGCGATTCGTCTCCAACACGACTATGTGGGGACCGAGCACATCCTTCTGGGCCTGATCCGGGAGGGCGAGGGCGTGGCCGCCGCCGTGCTCACCAACCTGAACGCCGACCTCGAGCAGGTGAACGAGCGGATCGAGGAGTCGGTGAAGAAGGGGAAGGCCACGATTGCCCTTGGAGAGCTCCCCTATACCTCGCGGGCCAAGAAGGTGCTGGAGTTCGCCATGGCCGAAGCTCGGGAGCTCAACCACTCCTATGTGGGCACCGAGCACCTCCTCCTGGGCCTCCTCCGGGAGGAAAAGGGCATCGCCGCCCAGGTCCTCAACTCCCTGGGCATCAGCTTGGAGGACGCACGAGCGGAGACCCTGAAGGTGCTGGGCTCGGAGGTGAACCCCTCCGAGCCGGCTGGGATCGGGGGGGCGTCCTCCGGGTCCGGCGGCGGCAAGGGGGAGAAGAAGTCCAAGACCCCGGCCCTGGACCACTTCTGTCGGGACCTGACGGATTTGGCCCGTCAGGATAAGCTGGATCCCACGGTGGGACGGAAGGACGAGATCGATCGGGTCATCGAGATCCTCTGCCGGCGGAAAAAGAACAACCCGGTGCTGATCGGGGAGCCCGGAGTGGGGAAGACGGCGATCGTGGAGGGCCTCGCGCAGCTCATTTCCCGGGGAGAGGTGACCGAGGCGCTCAAGGACCACCGGGTCCTGGCCCTGGACATGGCCGCCGTCATCGCTGGGACGAAATACCGGGGGCAGTTCGAAGAGCGGCTCAAAGCCGTCATGAACGAGATCTCGCAGAACCAGAACGTGATCCTCTTCATCGACGAGCTGCATACCCTGGTGGGCGCCGGAGCGGCGGAAGGCGCCATCGACGCCTCCAACATGCTGAAACCGGCCCTGGCTCGCGGGGAGCTTCAGTGCATCGGCGCTTCCACCCTGAACGAGTACCGAAAGTACATCGAGAAGGATGGGGCCCTGGAACGGCGGTTCCAGCCCGTCATCGTTGAACCGCCGGCGGTGGATGAAGCGGTGGAGATCCTCAAGGGACTCCGCTCCCACTACGAGGAGCATCACCGGATCGTGATCCCGGACGAGGTCTTGGAGGCCGCGGCCAAGCTCTCCGATCGGTACATCACGGACCGCTTCCTTCCGGACAAGGCCATCGATGTCATCGATGAGGCCGGTGCCCGGGCGCGGATCGCCAGCCAGGTTCCGCCCCCGGACATGGAGGAGCTCAAGGAGGAGCTCGACGAGATCGGGGAGAAGAAGGAAGAGGCGATCCGGGGGCAAGATTTCGAGCGGGCGGCCGAGCTCCGAGACCAGGAAAGGGAGCTTCAGCAGAAGATCCGGGCACGACAGGAGGAGTGGGAGGAAGAGAGGAAGAAGCACCGGCCCGAGATTACGCACGAGGAGGTGGCCTTCATCGTCAGCCGTTGGACCGGGATTCCGGTGACCCGGCTACGTCAGGCCGAGACCGAACGGCTCGTGCATATGGAGGACGAGCTGCACCAGCGGGTGGTGGGTCAGGACGATGCGATCCAGGCCATCTCGCGGGCCATTCGGAGGAGCCGGGCCGGCCTCAAGGATCCGGACCGACCCATCGGTTCCTTCATCTTCAGCGGCCCAACGGGGGTGGGGAAGACGGAGTTGGCCCGGGCCCTCGCCGAGTTCCTTTTCGCCGACTCGGATGCCCTGATCCGGGTGGACATGAGCGAGTACATGGAGAAGTTCTCCGTCTCGAGGCTCATCGGGGCACCTCCGGGCTACGTTGGCTACGAGGATTCCGGCACCCTGACCAAGGCGGTTCGCCGGCGACCCTATTCGGTCGTTCTCCTCGACGAGATCGAGAAGGCCCACCCGGACGTCTTCAACATCCTCCTGCAGGTGCTGGACGAGGGACACTTGACGGACAACTACGGAAGGGTGATCGACTTCAAGAACACCGTTCTGATCATGACCTCGAACCTGGGGGCCCGGGACATCACCAAGGGCAGCGGTGTGGGCTTCCAGCAGAGCGATCCGCAAGCGAGCTACGAGATCATGCGCCAGAAGGTCAAGGAAGAAATCGAGCGTGCGTTCAATCCAGAGTTCCTCAACCGGGTCGACGACACGATCGTCTTCCACTCCCTGGACCGGGACCAGATCGCCGAGATCGTCCACATCCTGCTCAAGGACGTGCGGGCGCGGCTGGAGGAGGAGGAGCTGAGCCTCCGTCTCACCGACGAAGCGGTCCAGTTCCTGGTGGACAAGGGGTACGACCAGAAATTCGGGGCTCGACCCCTGCGGCGAGCCATCCAACGGTACCTGGAGGACCCCCTCTCGGAGAAGATTCTCCTGGCCGAGTTCGGATCGGGCGTGGAGATCGAGGTGGACGTGGAGCCCGACGGCGAATCCCTGTCCCTCCGGGAGGCTTCGGCCACGAAGACGTGACGATGAAGGACATGGCCCTACCCTCGTATCGGATCGACGAGCTCTCGAAGGTCGGGATCGGACCCCTGGCCATGGCCCTGGGCTGGCTCCTGCTGGCCGCCCCTCTGACCGCCCAGGTACCCGAAGGCATGGAGGAGGCCCCGGCTGGAGGGGTCCAGGTGGATTCCATCGAAGTGGTGGGGAACGTGAACCTGGACCGGTCGGCCGTCCTCGGGACCATCGGTCTCCGAGCCGGTGAACAGATGACCTTCCAGGACATCCAGCGGGGAATCCGAAGCCTTTGGAATACGGGCCTCTTCAAGGATGTGGAGGTTCAGGCTCGAGGAGGGGGGGCTGAACCGGTCATCCTGAGCTTCCACGTGGAGGAGCAGCTCGTTCTCCAGCGCGTGGACATCCGGGGGTTGGAAAACCTGGACCCGCAGGAAGTCCGTGACACCGCGGACCTGCGGGCCGGTCAACCCTATTCTCCGGAACGGGTGCTCCAGGCCCAGCGCTTCATCCGGGACGAGTTGGCACGAAAGGGGATCCCCTTCGCTCACATCGAGGAGGAGCTGGAGCCGCTGGAGGACCAGCCGGGCATGGCGACTCTGGCCCTGAACGTGACCGAAGGGCATCGGGTCACCGTAGCCGATGTGGTTTTCCGGGGGAACGAGGCCGTTTCGAGCGGAGACCTGCGAGGGGTGCTCACGACGCGTTCCGAAGGATTCCTCTGGTTCCGGGACGGCTCGTACGACCAGGAAGCGCTCGAGGAGGACCTGGCGACCCGCCTTCCTGAGTTCTATGCCTCCCGCGGCTACCTCGACTTCCAGATCCTGGGCGATAGCCTCATCATCGACGATCAGACGGGGAAGGCCCGGATCGAGGTGGAGGTGGACGAGGGACCGCGCTACCGGCTGGCGGACCTGTCCATCCAAGGGAACCGCCGCTTCCCGGACACGGAGCTTCAAGCCTTCTACGAGCAGGAGGAAGGAGGCCTCCTTCGGACCCTGGGTCTGTCCCGCGGTGGGGTGGAGGGAAGCCCGGTCTTCGATCGGGTGGCTTTCGAGGATGCTGCCCAACGAGTCGAGCAGCGGTACCGGAACGCCGGGCACCTCTACGTGAACGTGGACCCGGTCATCCGAAGGAATCCGGCGGAGGACGGCGAAGATCCCACCGTCTCGGTGGTTTGGGAGATCGAAGAGGGTCGGCCCGCCTACGTGAACCGAATCGACATCGTCGGCAACGATTTCACCCATGACCGGGTGATCCGGGAGCAGATCGTCATGCTTCCCGGGGACGTGTACAGTGAGGAACGACTAATGCGAAGCTACCAGGCCATCTCCGGCTTGGGCTTCTTCGAAACTCCGCTTCCGTTCCCGCAAATCAATCCGGACCAGGAAACGGGTGATGTGGACATCACCTTCGAGGTGGAGGAGCAACAGACGGGCTCCATCAACTTCGGAACCGCCATGGGCGGAGGAACCGGGATATCCGGATTCCTGGGCTGGGACCAGCCCAACCTCTTCGGTCAAGCGAAGTCCGGGAGTGTGCGGTGGGACTTCGGACAATTCCAGAACTCCTTTACCACCACGTACTCGGATCCGGCCCTCTTCCAGAGCCGCGTAAGCGGGAGCGTTTCCCTGTTCCGAGCTCGGGACCGGTTTTTCCAGTTTGCATCCGGCCAGCGTCTGCGGACGGGCGGAGAGCTGCGCTTCGGCCTGCCGTTGCCGGGTTCCCGCTGGACGCGCCTGTCAGTGGGGTATACGCTGTCGCAAACGGACTTCGAGCTGCAAACGGGGGCGGACGACGAGTCCCTCTTCGGGCGGCCTACCGGAACGCAGAGCGCCCTTCTCCTGGGCCTGAACCGCCAGACCCTGGATCATCCCCTCTTCCCCACCACCGGAACCCGTTTGGGCCTGAACACCGAGATCAGCGGCGGACCGTTGGGAGGGGACGGAGACTTCACGAAACAGACGGCCGAAGGGAGCTGGTGGGTGCCGGTGGGTCAGTTGGGTGGTGGAGGCCCGGACTCCCGCCCGGTCACCTTCGCCCTCGGCCTCCGAGCCCGGGGAGGTGCGATCTTCGGTGATGCCGAGCGGTTCCCGTTCGAACGGTTCTGGATGGGTGGTGTTCAGTTCGGGGAGCGGCTCCGGGGATACGAGGAGACGGAAATCACGCCACAGGGGCACTTCCCGCGCGGGTCACGTGAGATCCGGGACGCGGACCGTCTCGGCGACGCGTTCTTCAAGGTCACCGCCGAGTACGCGGTGCGGATCAGCGACCAGGTTTCCCTTTCGGCCTTCTACGATGCGGGCAACATCTGGTCCAGTCCGTCCCAGATCGATCCGTCCCGCCTCTTCCGAGGGGCGGGGTTCGGCGTGGACATCGTCACGCCGTTCGGTCCGCTTGGACTCGACTACGCCTATGGATTCGACCGGGTGAGCCCGGGCTGGCAGTTCCACTTCACCATGGGTGATCAGGGGATGTTCTGACGTTCCGTTCGGTGAGGGATACGTCCGACCGGGTCATGACGATGGCCTGCTTCTTGATCCACTTGGAGTATATCATGCGCGTCACGAAGGCTAAAATAATCGCCACGATCCTTGTGGTGGCCGCCGCCGTTCCCCAAGAGGGGGAAGGCCAGGAGAACTTCCGGATCGGCTACATCGATTCCCAGGCCATCCTCCAGGAAGCGCCCGGGGCTCAGCAGGCCCAGCAACAGTTCAACCAGGAGATGCAGCGCTTTCAGGCCGAGGTGGAGGAGATGGAAACGGAGCTGGAGGAGCTCATCACCCAGTACCAACAGCAACAGGGAGCTCTCTCGGCCGAGGCCCGTGAGGCGCGTGAGGACGAGATCCGGCAGAAGGAGCAGGAGTATCAGCTCCGGATGCAGGAATTGGAGCAGGAGGCTGACCAACGAAGGGCCCAACTGGTGGAGCCGATTCTCGAGGAGATGTCCGAGACCATCGAGAGCATCCGGGCCGAAGGGAACTACACGATGATCTTCGACGCGGCCGGCCAGAGCATCATCGCCGCGGACCCGGAGTTGGACCTGACGGACCAGGTGATCGAGCGCCTCCGGCAGAACGCCGAGGGGGGGACTCCCGATCTCTGACGTTCCGGTAGCCCTCCGACCCTTGGTCGGTGAGCCCGCCGCGCCCCTGGAAGTTTCCGGCGCGGCGGGCTCGTTTCGTTCCATCCCACCGAGATTGGAGCCTGCGCATGAACGTTGAAGTGGGCCGAGAGAAGCCGGGGCTTCCACCCGAATCCGTGGCCGAGGTCACGGGGGGAGCCTGGGACGGCGTTCCGGAGCTTCCGATCACCGGCGTGGCCCCGTTGAAGGAGGCGGGTCCCACGGAGCTGGGGTTTCTGGCGGACCAGAGGTATCTGGACGAGCTGGAGGGTTCACGGGCCGGGGCCATCCTGGTGGCCCGCAATCTGGCGGAACGGGGGGTGGAGGATTCCAGGCCTCACCTGGTGGTGGCCGAGCCACACCGCGCCCTTCGGGCTCTGCTCCATGCTCTACAACCGGAAGAGGTTCCTCCTCCCCACATCCATCCCACGGCCGTGCTCGGTTCGGGAGTGGAGCTGGGCGTCGGGGTGAGCCTTGGCCCCTACGTGGTGTTGGAGGATGGAGTGCGCGTAGGGGATCACTGCCGGATCGGTGCTCACGCGGTCATCGGGCGGGATGCCAGGGTCGGGGACGGGTCCGTCATCCATCCCCACGCTGTGATCTACCCGAGGGTGGAGATCGGGAAGAGGGTCATCCTCCATTCGGGGGTGCGAGTGGGGGTGGACGGATTCGGCTACGTTTTCCAGGACGGCGCCCACGAGAAAATCCCGCAGGTGGGCCCCTGCCGGATCGAGGACGACGTGGAGATTGGGGCGAACGCGTGCGTGGATCGGGGCTCCATTGGGACCACCTCCATCGGAGCCGGCACGAAGTTGGACAACCTGGTGCACGTAGGGCACAACGTCCAGGTGGGGCGGGGTTCCCTATTGGTGGCTCAGGTCGGGATCGGAGGGTCGAGCCGGATCGAGGACGGGGCCGTCCTGGGAGGCCAGGCGGGGATTGCGGGCCACGTGACGATCGGAAAGGGGGCCCGGGTGGCCGGCCAGGCCGGCGTGATCGGAGACCTCCCGCCGGAGGCGACGGTTTCTGGATACCCTGCCCGGGACCACCGGGAGTACTTGCGGGGGATGGCGAACGTCTTTCGGCTTCCTGAGATGACTCGGCGGCTTCGGGAGCTGGAGCGCCGCGTCCAGGAACTGGAGGGGGAGGAGGACGACCCGGGCGGTTCTCGACAGGAGGGGAAGGGGTAGGGTGTCGGGGCGTAGGAGGAGGAAGTCCGTTCGATCGTCCGGTGGGAGATGTTACATTAGCTTCGATTTTCGAGCGGCCGGACGAGGTGGAGGAGCCAGGAATCCCAGATGAGCGAACCCATACAGAAGACCCTCGGAGGGTCCGTTACCCTGTCGGGACACGGTGTCCACTCCGGAGAGGCCTCAACGGTCACGTTCCGTCCGGCTCCGGTGGGCCACGGGATCCGTTTTCAGCGGACCGATCTGGACGGGAGTCCCGAGATTCCGGCGGATCTGGAGCACGTGATCGGCACGGATCTGGGAACGAACCTGGGTATCGGGGAAGCCCGGGTCCACACGGTAGAGCATGTCCTGGCCGCCCTCTGGGCCGCCGAGGTCACCAACGCGGTGCTGGAGGTTTCGGGCCCGGAGCCTCCCATCCGGGATGGAAGCTTTCGTGACTTCCTGGAGGCGATCCAGGAGGCGGGCGTGGAAGAGCAGGGAGAGGGAGCCCGTCTGGTTCGCGTGACCGAGCCGGTGAGCGTCCGGGGAGAGCGGGGAGAATCGTACGCTTGCGTTCCAGAGGCGGGCGGACTCAGGGTCTCCGCCACGATCGAGTTCGAGCATCCCGCCATCGGGCGACAGTATGGGAGCTTCGCCCTGGACCAGGAGGCTTTCCGAAGAGAGATCGGGCCGGCGCGAACGTTCGGCTTCCGGGCGGAGGCCGATGCCCTCAGGGAAAAGGGACTGGCCAAGGGAGCCTCCCTGGAGAACAGCATCGTCCTGGACGACGTGGGTGTTCTGAACGACGAGCTTCGGTTCCGTGACGAGTACCTGCGCCACAAGGTCGGTGATATGGTGGGGGACCTGGCGCTCCTGGGAGCCCGGCTGGAAGGCCACGTTGTGGCCGAGCGCCCGAGCCACCAGGCGAATGTGGCCTTGGCCCGGGAGTTGGCGAAACAGCCCCGGGCCGGGGAGGAGTCCCGGCCAATCGTGGGCGTGGACCAGATCCTGGAGTACCTTCCCCACCGCTATCCCATGCTCCTGGTGGATCGGGTGGTGGACTTCGAGACGGGGAAGAGGATCGTCGGGATCAAGAACGTGACGATCAATGAACCCTTCTTTCAGGGCCACTATCCGGGACACCCGGTCATGCCCGGTGTGCTCATCATCGAGGCCATGGCCCAGGTGGGAGGGCTTCTCCTCATGGACACGGTGGAGAACCCCGAAGACAAGGTGGTTTACTTCATGTCGCTCAACAACGTGAAATGGCGCCGTCCCGTGACACCGGGGGACCGGTTGGTCTTCGAGCTGGAGTTGGTGCAGCTCCGCAGTCAGACATGCAAGATGCGGGGAGAGGGGTTCGTGGATGGAAAGCTGGTGGCGGAGGCGGATCTGATGGCCCGGATCGTGGACCGATGAGCGATGGGTGGGCCGAGGTAGGAACGGAGAAGGAGACCCGGATCCACCCTACGGCCATCGTGCACGAGGGAGCCGAGCTGGACTACGGGGTTCAGGTGGGCCCGTGGGCTATGGTAGGGCCCGGGGTGAAAGTGGGGTCGGGTTCGGTACTGGGCCCAGGAACCCTGCTGGAGAGCAACACCCGCCTGGGCCGGGACTGCCGTATCTCCAAGGGGGCCGTCCTGGGCACCGAGCCCCAGGACCTGAAGTTCCAGGGCGAGGAGACGTACCTGACGGTGGGGGATCGAACCACGATCCGCGAGTACGCCACGCTGAACCGGGGAACTTCGGCTCGAGGAGAAACCCGGGTGGGAAGCGACTGCCTCCTCATGGCCTACACGCACGTGGCCCACGACTGTGTGCTGGGGGATCACGTGATCCTCTCGAACGCCGTGAACATGGCCGGGCACGTGGAGCTCGAAGACTGGGTCATCGTGGGTGGGGTGACCCCCATCCACCAGTTCGTGCGGGTGGGGCGCCATGCTTTCGTGGGAGGGGGGTCCCGCATCTCCCAGGACGTCCCCCCGTACTGCCGCGTAGCGGGGAGTCCCGCACGCCTGTACGGCCTGAACAGCGTTGGCCTGGAGCGGAGGGACTTCTCCGCCGAGGCGAGAGCGAGGCTCAAGGAGACCTACCGCATTCTCTTCCAGTCGAGCTTGAATCTGTCCCAAGCAGTGGCTCGGGCCCGGGAGGAGGTGGAGCTCTTGGAGGAAGTGCGGTACCTGTTGGACTTCATCTCCTCCTCCGAAAGGGGGATCACGAGCCGATGAGCTCGCGAGAGGGGGGCTTCCGGGTCGGAGTCGCAGGGGTGGGAAGCCTGGGCTTTCATCACGGCCGGATCCTGCAGGATCTTCCGGGAGTGGAGGCGGTGGGCTTCTATGACCCGGACCAGAACCGATCCCGGGAAGTGGAGGACCGGTTGGGGCTTCGCTCCTTTTCCTCCCTGGAAGGTCTCCTGGACGAAGTGGAGGGGCTCGTGGTGGCCACTCCCACCTCGACTCACGAGGAGGTGGCCACCACCGCCGCCGGTCGGGGGATCCACCTCTTCATCGAGAAGCCCATCGCGCCGACCTTGGAGAGCGCGGATCGGATCCTGGAGGAAGCGGAGGCGGGACAGGCCATCGTCCAGGTAGGGCACGTGGAGCGGTTCAACCCTGCCGTCCTGGCGGCGGAGCCGTATCTGGACACCCCACTTTTCGTGGAGTCCCATCGGTTGGCTCCCTTCTCACCGAGGGGGACGGACGTGGCGGTCGTTCTGGATCTCATGATCCACGACGTGGACTTGGTCCATAACCTGATCCGGAACCCGGTGAGCGAGATCGCCGCGGCAGGCGTCCCGGTCCTGACCCCGAGCGTGGATATCGCGAACGCCCGTATCTCTTGGGAAGGTGGGGCGGTAGCCAACCTGACGGCGAGCCGAGTATCCACGGAGCGGATGCGGAAGATTCGCATCTTCCAGCCTTCGGGGTACTTGAGCCTGGATCTGGGTGAGGGCTCGGGTCGGTTCCTTCGGCTCAAGGAGGATATTCCGCTCCTTCAGGACAGGGGAGGGGAGCTCCAACCGCCCCAAGGGCTTCCGGGGGACCTCCTCGACCTGGTGGAGGTGATTCCGTTGGAGGTGGACCCGGTAGAGCCGCTCCGCCGGGAGTTGGAAGATTTCCGGGACTGCGCCCAAAACGGGCGACGTCCCAAGGTGGCCGGGACGGACGGTCGAACAGCCCTGGCCCTGGCGCTCACCATCGAAGAGCGGATCAGCCAACATGTCGCTAATTCGCGTTCGTCGTGACCGGAAGAAGGACTGGATCGATGCGAAGAAGGCTCGGTCCACTCGGAAGCTGGTCTTCCTCCTCATCCTCGTCCTCGTCCTGATCTGGTACCTGAACACCGGGATCTGAACCCGGTGGCCGAGGAGGCGAGGGCGCCTGGGATCCTTCTATTGGCCGGCGAGGCCTCGGGGGATCTCCACGGGGCCGAAGTAGCCCGGGAGCTCAAGAGGAGGTGGCCCCGGGCTCGGCTCCTGGGCTTGGGCGGAAGCCGGATGGCTGAGGAGGGGGTTGAGCTCCTGGCGCCCTTCGAGGATCTCGCCGTGATGGGGTTCGCGGAGGTGGTGGGGCGCATCCCCTACTTCCTGGCGCTGGAGCGTCGCCTCGACGGTATTCTGGAAGAGGGCGAGATCGATCTGGTCCTGCCCATCGACTACCCGGGCTTCAACCTCCGAATGAGCCGGCGGGCCTGGAAGCGTGGAATCCCGGTTCTCTACTACATTTCTCCTCAGGTCTGGGCGTGGAAGGCCGGACGAGCCCGCCGGCTGGCCCGGTATGCGCGTCATGTGGCCGTCATCCTACCCTTCGAGGTGGAGATCCTGGAAGCGGCAGGTGCCCGGGCCACCTTCGTGGGGCACCCGCTTCTGGACAGGAAGGATCAGGTGCCGGGTAGAGAGGAGTTTGCCGCCGCCTACGGCTT
>SKSR01000309.1 GCA_007122885.1 Gemmatimonadota bacterium | reverse complement strand
GGCGATCAACTCGCCGCCGCCCCCGTCTGTGTTGAGCGTCGAAGGCCTCGAACGAGAGGCCCCGGCGCCTTCCCGGGCTATTCCCTGCCGCCCTTTCTGTCGCGCCCTTTCGCTCGAGCTCTGTCCTCGCGGTCGTAGTCTGCTCGAACGCTCCTCCCCCGGAGCGTGGTTCCGTTCAGTGCCCGAAGGACTTGGGGTGCCGCCCCTTCTTCCACCTCGACTCGGGAGAACGTGTCCCGGACATCGATCCGGCCGACCCGGTCCCCTTTGATTCCGGCTTCACCCGCAATGGCGCCCAGGAGATCGCCGGGACCCACGCCGTCCCGTTTCCCCACGCTGAGGAAGAGGCGGACCCATGCGGGAGGACGGCTTTCGGGCCGGTCCTCGAGTTCGTCCTCGTCGCTCTCCGGAGCGGAGGCCGTTCGGTGCATAAGGGAGAGTGCCGCCGCTACCTCCACCGCTGCCCGCTTCTCGAATAAGGGTTCCAGGAGGAGGAGTTCTGCGGTGAGGTCGTGTTCGTCCAGAGTTCGACGGATGCGGGTTCGGTAGCGCTCCCCCCGCTCCCTTCCCAGGGAGGTTTCCGGGTCCGGGGCCGGCTCCAAAGAGTACCCCGCTTCGTCCGAGATCCGTCGGAGGTGGGGAAACTCCCCGGCGGTAGTTAGGACCAGGGATTCCCCGCCGACCCCGTGGCGGCGGTCCAGCGCGTCCGGATCCGGAGGGACGTCGACGCCCAGGGTGGCCACCCTCCCCTTCTCCGGGAAGTCTTCCACGGCCTTTCTGCCTTCCAGTGGGTCGACCGCCAGCCAGACCGGGGTTTCCCGGTTCCCGGGGGCGCCTGCCGCGAAACCCCGCAGGGCCAGGAGGTCGCCTACATCCGCCGCCCGGTCCTCCGAGCGGAAGAAAAGGACCACGTGCTCGTGGTCCGCGGCCAACAGCTCGTTCACACCCTGGGCCGCGTAGGTGTCCCGTTCATCCTCCTTGCAGACCCGGTAGAGGATCCGTCCTCTGCGCCCCCCTTCCTCCCGAGGAGCCCCGGCGTCGGAAGGAAGGATGACGCTCCTCCGGGAGTGGGCCTCGGCGAATCTCCGGTCTTCCTCCCCGAAGGGGAGGGTCAGGAAGATGCGCTGGGCGTCCTGAGGCACGGCGGCCAAGACGGTCTCCACGTCCCCTAGAGAGTTGCCTGCCCTCATGACCCCGAGTCCGTTCACCAGGACCGAACCCACCCGCTCCAGCTTGAGGCGGGACCGCTGGAGCCCGTCCAAGAGGTCGGCCGGTGTCGCCACGAGCACTTGGGCCTCCTCCGGGCGGGACCAAGGTCCCCCGAGAGCTGCGGTTCGTAGATCCAGGAGCGAGGCCAGCCGGGCGCAGGAAAGGGCGGCCGACTCCGCCTCACTCCTGGAGGGGGTCACCACCACGACTCGGCTCGCTCCCGTCTCGTCGCCGAGTGCTTCCAGGATTCCCACCACCGCCGCCACGAAAGCTCCACTGCCGCGGCCACTCTCCACCAGGAGCGATCGTCCCTTGCGGATCAAGGGGATCATTTCGCTTTGCAGAGGAGTGGGAGCCTCGATCCCTTCCGAGGCCAGAGCCTCCAGTAGCTCCGGTCGGACATTCAAGCCTTCGAAGGAGTCCATCGTTCGTCAGTCTCGCTTCACGGGAGACTCCCGTGGGCTTTCGGTCACGAAGGATCTCCGGAGCCCGGTCCGCCCTCATCGCCGGGTTCGTACGGGAGGTGGTTCAGAAAGATCTGGATCTGATAGTCCATCTTCGAAGTTCGCAGTCGGTCCGTCGAAGCGGACACCTCTGTGAAGGGTCCGTGTCGATGGACCGATAGCGTCACCGTTCCCTCGTTGCCCGTGTACGTGGCCCCGTGGCGGGACTCCTTGGACTTTTTCAGCCCGATCCGCTCGGGGAGGATATCGGCGGCGTGTTCCAAGACCTCTCCAGGGGAGAGCGTGGTTTTCCGGTAGTATCCGGCCATAGGGTCTTCCGTTCGGGTTTCTCGGTCGCGTTCGTGTCCGAGGGCGAAAGGGGGGTCAGGGGTCGGTGCCGTCCGGGCCGCTCGACTCCTGGTCCAGGAACTGTTCCAGAACCTCCGGCCCCTGGAAGCCCTCCAGCTTCCGGCCCTCGGTCATGAGAGTGGGCACACCCACCACCCCCCGCTCCGTCGCTCGGTTCCGTGCGTCCCGCACCGAGCCCGCGAATCGGTCCACGTCCAGGACCGTCTTCACCTCGGTCCGGTCCAGACCCAGACGGGCAGCGATCTCGACCAGCACGTCCACCCGTCCAAGGTCCCGCTTCTCCACGAAGTGCGCCTCGAAGAGTGCACGGTGGACTTGGGGGAAGCAACCCTTCTCGTCAGCATGGAACCGGAGCTCGTGGGCCTTCCGGGTCCAAGGGACGCGCCCGGTCTCTGAGCGAGTGAAAGGAACGTCCAGGGTCCGTGCCAGCTGCTCCATGGAGTGGTGGAAGGCCCTCCACTCGGGTTCCTCCGGATTCACCACGGAGCTTGGAGGCGGCCGGATTTCCAGGGGAATCCGCTCCACCTCCCTGGCATCTGCGTCCGCTCCTATACCTCTACGCTCGAGAAGCACGTCCTGGAGGTATGAGGCCGGATCCACGTAGTCGAAAAAGAAGAGGAGAGGTGGCTGGACCATGGGCTGTGTCGCTGGGATCGGAATCCGAAGCGGGAAATGTCGCCTCGGCGATCCTCGGCGCCAAGGGCCGTCTTGCCCCCCATCCCTCGCTCTTGGATATTCGACCGCGTTCTACCGGGCCCCGGGATCCGACGCCGGGCCGGAACTCCATCCGAGCGACCCTGGAGTCCCATGAGCTTGAGTGACAACATCGCCCGCCTATCCCCGTCGGCCACCATGGCCGTTAGCGCCCTGGCCCGAGAGCTCCGCGCCAAGGGGAGGGATGTGATCAACCTGAGCGCCGGTGAGCCCGACTTCAATACCCCGGAGTGGATCGGAGAGCGGGCCGTGCAGGGGATCCGAGAGGGCGCCACCCGGTACACACCGGCGCCGGGGCTACCGGAGCTCCGGGAGGCGGTGGCCGGCTACCTCCGGAGCCGCGCCGGTGCGGATCACGGTGAGATTCGACCCGAAGAGGTGGTGGTGTCGTGCGGGGCGAAGCACTCGCTTTTCAACACTTGCTTCTCTCTGTTCGGCCCGGGCGACAGGGTGTTGGTGGCGGCCCCCTATTGGACCAGCTATCCGGAAATGGTCACGCTCGCCCGGGCCGAGCCGGTTCCCGTCCGAGGTCCAGAGGCCAACGGCTTCCGACTCGAGCCCAAGGACCTGGAGGAGGCGGCCCAGGGCGGTGCGCGAGGCCTCATCATCTGTTCTCCGGCGAACCCCACCGGGGCGGTGTATTCCCCGTCGGAGCTGCAGGCGGTGGCGGAGTGGGCGCGGGAACGGGGTGTATGGCTCATCAGCGACGAGATCTACCGGAGCATATACTTCGGCCTGGGAGAGCGGCCGCGGGCGCCGGGGGTCCTGGACCTTCCGCCCGAATCCCTGGGGCCGTTCGTCCTGGTGGACGGTGTGTCGAAGGCCTTTGCCATGACCGGGTGGAGGATCGGTTTCACCTGGTCCAGCCGGGAGCTGGCGTCCCGGATGGCCGCCCTGCAGAGCCACATCACCTCGAACCCCGCCGCCCCCTCCCAACTGGCCGCTCTGGAGGCCTTGGAGAATCGGGAACGTGCTGCCGGGGAAGTGGAGGAGATGCGAAAGGTGTTCCACCGGAGGAGGGACCGGGTTCTTTCCCTCATGGAGGAACACCTCCCCGGGGTGGAATACGTCCGCCCCGAAGGGGCCTTCTACCTCTTCTTCCGGGTGGATGGCTCTTTCCACGGTGACGTCTCCGACTCCACGGCTTGGTGCCGGTGGCTCCTGGAGGAGACGGGTGTGGCAGTGGTGCCGGGTGCGGCCTTCGGGGACGACCGTTACGCCCGGCTGAGCTTCGCCACCTCCGACGATCTGCTGGAGGATGCCCTCCGACGCATGGGGGAGGCGGTGGCCCGGGTCTCACGATGAGCGGTTCCGAGAGGGAGGGGGGAGCGGGTTCGGGAGATCTTCCGAACCCGGAAACGGCCGGGATGCATCCGGCCGGGCGCTTCGATGCGTTCATCGAGGAGCGGTTTGCAGCGGAGGATGAGCTCCTACGGGAGCTACGGCGGGACATGGAGTCCCGTGGCCTGCCGGTAATCCAGGTTCCCGCCGTGACCGGACGTTTGCTGCAGGTGCTGGTGGCGGCCACAGGAGCCCGCCGGGTGGTGGAGGTGGGCACCCTGGCCGGTTACTCGGCCATCTGGATGGCGCGGGCACTGCCTTCCGACGGGGAGCTCGTGACCCTGGAAAAGGATGCGGAAAGGGGCGAGCTGGCTCGCAGCTACTTCGAGCGGGCGGGCTTGGAGGACCGGATCGAGGTGCAGATCGGGCGCGCACGGGAGCTTATGGCCGGGCTGGGGCCGGACGCCTCGCGGGATCTGGTTTTCGTGGATGCGGACAAGGAGGGAAACCGGGAATACGCCGAGGCAGCGGCCCGGCTTCTTCGGCCCGGCGGGTCGCTAGTGGTGGACAACGCCCTTTGGCGGGGACGGGTCCTGGACGCCGGTTCCGAGGACGCAGCCGCGCGGGCGGTTCGGGATTTCGACGACTGGATCGCTTCCGACGAGCGCTTTCTCGCCACGGTCCTCACCGTCGGTGACGGTCTCCTCTGGGCAGTCCGCAAGGGGCAGTGATCGGAGGGTTGAGCTGGCTCCGTTCCCTCTGGTGGACGCCCCAGCCGATCGGTGGCTCGCCCGGGCCGCCCCGAGCGGCCTCCACGTAGAGACGAAGAAAGGGGATCCTACGCCTCGCCCACCTCCCGTGCCCGTCGCAGAGTGTCCCCCACGTAGCCACGGCCGAAGAGGTTCACGTGGACCAGGAGGGGATAGAGCTGATAGAGGCTGCACCGCAGGTGAGCCGGGCCGGTGGGGAGGGGGAAGGTTTCTTCGTAGTGGGCGAAGAAGGCATCGGGAAAACCTCCGAATAGTCGGGCCATGGCCAAATCCACCGCCCGGTCTCCCCGGTAGACGGCCGGGTCCACGAGCACCGGGTCCCCTCGCCGATCCACGATCACGTTCCCCGCCCACAGGTCGCCGTGGAGGAGTGAAGGCTCTGGCCCTTTGGGAGCCAGGAGCTCGTCCATTCGGTCCAGCGCCGCCTCCACGAGCTTTGCTTCGCCGGCGGCCATCCGACCTGCGTCCACCGCCCGTCGGAGTTGAGGATGGATCCGTCTTCGGCGCCAGAAGTGAACCCAGTTTCCGTCGGGTTCGTTCTCCTGTGGGAGGGGACCGATGAAGTTGTCCTCCTCCCAACCGAAGGTTTCCGGCCCGGGCTCATGGAGCCGGGCCAGGCCTAGCGCCAACCGCTCCCAGGAAGCGTCCGTAGGTTTGCCGAATTCGATGAACTCCAGGAGGAGCCAGTTTTCCCCCACGCCCAGAACGCGCGGGGCGCGCACTCCATCCCGGTCGGTCAGGGCTCTCAGGCTGCTGGCCTCCCGGTGGAAGAGACCGGCGGGGGGAGCGTCGTTCCACTTGAGGAAGTAGGTTCGACCCGAGTCCGTGATCATCCGGGCCGCGGGGTTCACACACCCGCCCCCCACCCGCTCCAAGCGTACCGTATCGAGGGAACGAGCTTCGCCCTGGCCCAGCATCCCCAGGGCTGCTCGTACCACATTCTCCGGGGCTCCTGCCAACGTTCCAGGCACGCCGCCTCCCTTTCCCCTGGAAACGGTACCCCTTCAGCTCTCCGGGTCGGAAGCGGAAACCTCCTCCAAGAGGCTTCCGCACGATCGCCACACCATATCGAAGACCTCCTGAAAGCCGTCCGGGCCTCCATAATACGGGTCCGGCACTTCCCGGTCCTCCTCACCCTCCGCCCAGGGGTCGTAGTCGCGGAGGAGGCGCAGCGCGGCTCGGCCGCCGTGGCGGGACTGCATCTCCTCCAAGTGGCGGAAGTTCGCTCGGTCCATGGCCAATACGTAGTCGAACTCTTCCAGATCCCGGGGCTGCACCTGGCGAGCTCGGCTCGTCAGCTCGATTCCGTGACTTCGCGCCACCTCGGTGGCCCGAGGGTCCGGAGCCTCTCCTACGTGATAGGCGCCCGTTCCGGCCGAATCCACCTCGACGGATGAGCCCCGCCCTTCCTCCTCCAGACGGTGCTGGAGGACTCCCTCCGCCAATGGAGAACGGCAGATGTTTCCCAGGCAGACGAAAAGGATCCGTACCGTAGCATCGCGGCTCCCGGACATGCTTCCCTCCTCTTTTGCCCCTCTAGGGTCCCTCGGCCACCGGGGCGCCGGCCCCGTCGACCCGGGATCCCCCGGTGCCGGTCCCGGGTACCCGATAGCCGACACGAACGCGGAAGAATTTGCATACGGGATCTAAACGATTATGAAGAAGGCGTCCAGGGAGGAGGAAGGAACATTCCCGGAAGAAGCTCCTCCGAGTTTTAGCGGTCTGGGTTTGGCCCCGGACCGACTCGCCGCCGTGGAGGCGGAGGGCTGGGAGCGACCAACCCCGATCCAGGTGAAAGCGATCCCGTCCGCCCTCGAGGGGAAGGACGTGGTGGGAATCGCCCAGACGGGCACGGGGAAGACGGGAGCGTTCGTGCTTCCCTCTCTCGAGCGGATCGAACCCGGCCGGGGGCTCCAACTCCTGGTCCTCTGTCCCACCAGGGAGCTGGCTCAACAGGTGGCGGAGGATGCCGAGAGCCTGGCCCGTGGGAGCACCCTCCGAGTGGGTGTGGTGGTCGGAGGGGTGAGCTATGGACCTCAGGAGGAGGCGCTTCGTGAAGGGTTTGAGGTGATAGCCGCCACTCCCGGACGCTTCAACGACCACATGAGCCAGGGACGGGTCGACCTGAGCGGCCTCCGGGTTCTCGTCCTCGACGAAGCGGACCGAATGCTCGATATGGGCTTCCGTCCGCAGATCGAAGATGTGCTCCGCAAGAGTCCTTCATCCCGACAGACCATGCTCTTTTCGGCCACCATGCCCAACGGAGTCCACGCGTTGGCCCTGAGGGTGACCCGGGAAGCCGTTTGGGTGGAAGCGGCGCCCGGAACGACGACGGCCGAGGGCATCACCGAGCGGGTATACCCCGTGAAGCCGGAACGGAAGCCAGAGCTGCTCGTGGAGCTCCTGGGGGAGGCCGGGTGGGATCAGGTCCTGGTCTTCACCCGGACCAAGGCTGGAGCGGACGCCCTCAAGTCCAGGCTGGAGCGCGAGGGGCTCGAGACCGACGTCATGCACGGAGATCGGCACATGAAGGAGCGTACGCGGGCCCTGGACCGCTTCGCTTCCGGAGCCGTCCGCGTCCTGGTGGCCACGGACGTGGCTCAGCGAGGGCTGGATGTGGAGGGGATTTCCCACGTGGTCAACTACGACGTCCCGCTGGATCCGGAGGACTACGTTCATCGGATCGGCCGGACCGCTCGCGCAGGGGCTGTGGGGACGGCCGTGACCTTCGTCACCGCCGGGGACTTCGGGCACCTGAAGTCCATCGAGCGTCTCGTGGCCAGGGAGATTCCTCGGGTCCACAAAGAAGGCTACGACTACGGGGGTGGGGAAGTGGAGGATGGGGACGGCGGCCGGGATCGGGGGAAGCACGCCCGGTCCACCCGAGGAGTGGGCTCCAAGGACCCGAGCGATCTCTCTCCCGAGGAGTTGGAGAAGCTGCTCAACCCATGATCCTTCGGCGCTACGGGAAGACGCTTCAGAGCGTGGAGACCGTGTTCGAGTCCACCGCCCTCACGGAAATCGGATTTCGAAGGGACGGGACGTGGTCCATGGACCGGGAGGAATTCGAGGCTTCCCATCGCCGATTGGAGGAGCGGGAGCTGGCCCCTGAAGCTACGGGATGGGTGCAAGGCGAGGTGGAGAAGGAACTCTTGGATCGCCTGGAGGAACAGCTTCACGGCTTGGCCCGGAACCTGGCCGAGGACGAGGTCCTGGTGGTGGAGAACGAGCAGGGGGTCGATTACCCCAAGACCCGGGAGAAGCGAGAGACCGCGGTGGTGGAGGGAGAGAACCGTTACCGCTTCCACTGGTGGGTGGATCCGCCGTTGAGGGTGGGGATCTACCGGCGGGAGACATAGGTTCTTGTTGCCGGGCTTCCACCTTGGGGCACGGAGCCATCCCGCTCGCCTCCTCGTGGTGGTCGCTCTGGTCGCTGCCGGGTGTACCTTCGAACAGAGGCCCGATCGCGCGGCGGAGAACGACGAGGACGAGGACGGTGTGCCGGTGGTATCCGCCGAGGACTCCGTCCAGGCCGTTCGAGAAGCTTTTCTGGAGGCCATGGAGGCGGGAGACCTGGCCGGAGCCCTCTCTCTGGTGGACCGGGACGCGGTGGTGGTGGACCCGTTCAGCGAGACCCCTCGACACGAAGCCTCGCTGGGCGAAGTCTTTCTGGAAGTACTTGGGGCCTACGGCACCGAGATCCGCATGTCTCCCACGGGGAGCCAGGTGACGGTGCTCGGCGACCACGCTGTGGCGGTAACCGACTACGAGCTCCAATGGTGGGGAGAGGAGGAGTGGGAACGTGCAGGTTCCCTGGTGGAAACCCTCGTCCTCGCCCGAGGTGAGGAGGGCTGGCGGATCCACCATCTCCATCGGTCGGTTCCCGGGTCGGTTGGGGAAGAGCGCCGTGGTGGCCCTCGCTGATGTTCGACGGGCCAGGGAGCGGATCTCCGACCAGATCCGGGTCACTCCCTGTCCGCCCACCGAGCAATTCCGGGACATCTTTCCGGGTGTTCTCCATCTGAAGCGGGAGAACGAGCAATTCACCGGATCGTTCAAGGTTCGGGGCGCCCTCAATCGCATTCTCCAGCTTTCCGAAGACGAACGGGCCCGCGGCGTGGTAGCGGCCTCGGCGGGCAATCACGGCCAGGCGGTGGCACTCCACGCAGGCCGAATGGGGGCACCCGCCACGGTCGTCATGCCCCGGACCACTCCTCTCGTGAAGATCGCCAACACGGAGCGTCTCGGTGCCCGGGTGGAGCTTGTAGGGGAGAGCTTCCACGAGGCCCGGGAGCGAGCGGACGAGCTGGCACGGACCGAGGGTCTCACCTTCATACACGCTTTCGACGATGAGCACGTGATCGCCGGTCAGGGCACCGTGGGCCTCGAGATCCTGGAGGCCGTTCCACAGGTGGACCTGGTTCTGGTTCCCGTGGGAGGGGGCGGGCTCGTCAGCGGGGTAGCGGTGGCCCTCAAGGCGTCCGACCCCTCGATCCGGGTGATCGGTGTGGAAGCGGCCGCTGCGGCCGGGGCTCGAGCATCGTTGGATGCGGGCCACCCGGTGGAGCTGTCCTCCGTCGATACCATCGCCGACGGGATCGCGGTGAAGCGGGTGGGGGAGAAGACGCTCCCCCTGATCCGAAAGTGGGTGGAGAAGGTGGTCACGGTGAGTGAGGATGCCATCGCCCAGGCGGTTCTCCTACTTCTCGAACGGGAGAAAACCGTCGTGGAGGGGGCGGGGGCGGTGGCCCTGGCGGCTCTCCTGGAGGGCCGGGTCTCCTGCGGCCCCGGAGATGTGGGGGTGGCTCTGCTTTCCGGGGGCAACACGGACGTGAACATGATCTCGAGGATCATCCACCGGGGCCTCGTTCGCGACGGGCGTCTCGTGGGGCTGGTGGCCACGGTCCGGGATCGACCCGGGGCCCTGGCTCGCCTCACGGCCCTCGTGGCCGAAACCGGGGCGAACGTCCTGGAGACGTACCACCAGCGGGCGTTCGCCGACATCTCGGTGGGCGATGTGGAGATCGTTCTCCATTTGGAGACCCGAGGGGCCGGCCACGCCCAGGAGATCCTGGATCACCTGAGAGAAAACGGGATTCGGACCCGACGGGCGGATTGACGTGGACGGGGATCAGACCGACTCCGGCACCTCGACCCGGTTGCGGCCCGCCGACTTGGCCCGGAAGAGGGCTTGATCGGCCACATGGAAGAGCCGGTCCGGGTCCGTGGCATTTTCGGGGAACGCTGCGTAACCCAAGGAAATGGTGACGTGTAGCGTCCTGTCCAGTGGAGGTCTCGCCTCACCCACGAGTCGGACGATCCGGTCCCCCACGCGGCGGGCCACGCTCGCTTCCGTGGCGGGAGCGAGCACAGCGAACTCCTCTCCGCCGATCCGGAACGGCGTATCCGCGGTCCGGGTGTGCTCCGTGAGGATTCTCCCTAGCCACTTCAGGATCTCGTCGCCCGTGTCGTGTCCGAAGGCGTCGTTCACCGACTTGAAGTGGTCCAGGTCCAGAAGGAGCAGGGAGAACGTCTCGCCGTAGCGGGCGCTCCGGTCCGCCTCCTCCAGGAGGCGGTCGTGAAAAGCCCGGCGGTTCAGGAGTCCGGTCAGCGGATCCCTCAGCGCTTCCTCCTTCAAGACGCCCAGGTGCATGTCGGTGGAGCGGATCCGCGACGAGAGGGCTTCCAGGAGCTTGAATACCAAGGTGGACGACTCGGCCAGGAGGCGGCGGAAGTCCTCCTTTTCGAGCACGAGGGCACGGACCGGTTCCAGCGTTTCAGCGGAGGCGGCTCGAGGAGCGTCGTTGAAGAGGGCCATCTCTCCGAAGAACTCTCCGGGCCCCAGGCGGGCCAACTCGAATTCGTCGCTCCGTGCCGGATAGAGGATGGAGACGGAACCATCCAGCAGGATGTAGAGCGTCGAGCCGGGTTCCCCGATGTTCACCACCCGCGCTCCCTCGGGAAACCCCACCTCTCGGGCCACCGAACTGATCCGGGCCAGCTCGTCCTCGGTGAGCTCGGCGAACAAGGGAATGCCGCGAAGGACTTGCTCCCTACTGCTCCACCCGGTCACTCGTCGCCTCCGGTCTTCCGGACCGGTGCAACGTAGATCCGTCTAGCCAGGTCCACCCCCAGCCTTTGGAGAGCCCCCCCCGGACCTGCGAGCTTCAGTGTGATCGGTCCCTCGAAGGGGTCCCGCTCCTCCACCACGAGACGGACCCGGGGCATCAGGCCTCGGGACTCCAGAAAACGAAGGAGCTCCGAATCGTCGTCGCTCACGGCCCGGATCTCCACCTCGTCTCCTTCCGCCACTTCGGCCAGGGTGGCATAGTTCGTCGTTTCCACATCCCCTGCCGGGGTGGGGATCGGCGCACCGTGCGGGTCGTGCCGGGGATCTTCCAGGGCGGCGGCCATACGCTCGATGAGTTCGTCGGATGCGGCGTGCTCCAGCCTTTCCGCCTCCGCGTGCACGTCGTCCCAGGAGTAGTCCAGGCGTTCGCTGAGGTACGTTTCGAGAATCCGGTGGCGCCGGACGATCTTCAGGGCTTCCCGTGTGCCGCCTTCCGTGAGCCGGACCCCCTTGTACGGAAGGTGCTCCACGAAACCGGCTTCGGCCAACCGCTTCACCATTCCGCTCACTGATGCCGGCTGCACATCCAGACCCTCGGCGATGCTGCTCGTGGAAGCCGGCTCTCCTCGTTCGGTGAGGGCATAGATCACCTTCAGATAGTCCTCCACCGAGCGGCTCAGGGTCAACGGTTCGTCGTTCATGGGTTCCGCCGCCGTGGAAGTCCGGGGTCGCCGGGCGGGTCGGGCGCAGGGCCCGGGTCGAGGGCCACCGCCTGGCGAGCCATGTTGGAATGCGTTCAGTTGGAATGTACGGAGCCCCAGTCGGGCCGTCGAGGCCGGTCGGGACCCTGGAACCCTCTCGGGGGGCCGTCCCT
>SKSR01000011.1 GCA_007122885.1 Gemmatimonadota bacterium | reverse complement strand
GATGGCGTGCGGGGCCACCCGACGGATCTCCTCGGAGACCGAGCGAACGATTCCCGCGTTGGTCTTGAGGAGGTCGTCCCGGCTCATTCCCGGCTTGCGGGCGATCCCTGCCGTAACCACGAAAAGCTCGGACCCGTGGGCCAGATCGTAGTCGGTCCCGCCCACGACCCGGCTGTCGAAGCCCTCCACCGGCGCGCTCTCCCACTGGTCCAGGGCCTTCCCCTCGGGTATGCCCTCCTGGACATCGATCATGACCACCTGGCGGGCCAGCTCCCGCTCGGCGATCCGTTGAGCGCAGGTGGCTCCCACGTTCCCTGCGCCGACCACCGTAATCTTCTGCATCCCACCCTCTCTTTCGCCGTCTCGGTGAAGGTCCCGTAGGGAGAAGCTTTACGAACCGGAGGCCGGTCATCCTGGGGACTCGAGGAGCCTCCCCGGTCCACGTCCCACGGGCTAAGGTCCGGCGAGAAGCTACCCCGGTCGGGGGGGTGTGTCAACGCAGTACACGGGGTCCGTGGGAGAGCCGCGGGAGCGGTCACTCCACCACGGAAATACGAAGGGTCGGCGGGAGCTCAGCCGCCGGTCTGGGAAAGGGCCACCAACCCCCCGGAGCCGGCCGAGCTACCCCGTACCAGATGGTGCCGCTCGGGCTTGATGCGGAGGGTTTCTTCGATGAGGGGACGGAGATCTTCTCCCTTGCGCAGGGGGTCCCGGAGGTTCGTCTGCAGGTCCCCGAAAAGGCATGGGCGAAGATGGCCATCGGCGGTGAGCCGCATTCGGTTGCAGCGATCGCAAAAGTTGTGGCTCATCGGCGTGATCACGCCGATGGTTCCCGGAGCCCCGGGGAACCGGTAATACGTGGCCGGCCCGTTTCCGGAAGGCCCTTCCACCGGCTCCAGAGCATCGATGGCTCGGACCCGGTCCAGAGCCTCTTGGCAAGAAAGGTAGGATCCGTCCGATAGGTCCAGGTTCGCACCGGTGGGCATCATCTCGATGAACCGGACGTGCCAAGGTCGGTCCAGGGTGAGTTCGGCGAAGTCCTCCACCTCGTCGTCGTTCTGATCCCGGATGAGGACCACGTTGAGCTTGATGGGGTCGAAGCCCACCCGCTCCGCCGCATCCAACCCCGCCATGACCTTTTCGAAGGAGTCGGGACGTCGTGCGATGGCGTCCACGCGATCAGGACGAAGGGAGTCCAGGGAAACGTTGACCCGTTTCACACCTGCCCGTCGCAGATCTTCGGCTTGCCCTGCCAGGAGAATTGCGTTGGTGGAGAGCGAGATGTCCTCGATTCCCGGCACCTCAGCGGTCATCCGTACGAGCCGGTGCAGGTCCCGGCGAACCAGGGGCTCGCCCCCGGTGAAGCGAACCCGCCTGAGTCCCATGGGCGCCATGGCCCCGATGACCGAGGCGATCTCTTCGTAGGTGAGGATCTCCTCCTTCCGAAGCCAATCCAGCCCCTCGAGAGGCATGCAGTAGACGCAGCGGAGGTTGCACTTGTCCGTCACCGAGATCCTCAGATACTCGATCCGGCGACCGAAGCCGTCCACCATGGCGTTCATGGTCCCTCCTCCGAAGGAGCCATAGGTCGGACTCCCTCCACCCAGTCGCGGGTGCCGTCGCTGTATCGTTCGTCCTTCCAGACGGGCAGGCGCTTCTTGATCTCCTCGATGATGTAACGGGAGGCTTCGTAGGCCTCCGCACGGTGGGGGCTGGAGACGGCGATGACCACGCTGACGTCCCCTACCCCCAACTCGCCGACGCCATGGACCACCGCCACCTTTTCCGCACCCATGAGCTCCGCTCCCTCGCGGGCAATCTCCTGGAGGACCGGTGTGGCCATTTCCTCGTAGGCCTCGTAGCGCAAACCCGTCACGGCCCGCCCCTCGTGGTGGTTGCGAACCGTGCCCAGGAAGAGCAGGATCGCGCCGTCTTCCGGTCCACCCACCATATCCAGGACCCGGGCCGGATCCACGGACCCATCGGCTAGTCCTACGTGGATCATCGTTGAGTTCCCACCAACATGAGGTACGCTTGGGGCCGGGACTGGGTGACTCGGAGCATATCCGCTCGGTGGTTCATCCTCCGGCCACCGGGGGGAGGAAAGCCACCTCGTCCCCTTCCTCCAGGGTCTCGCTCGGTCGGACGTAGCGTTGGTTCACCGCCACCGCCGGCTCCTCCGGGAGCCGGACGAAGGGTTCCCCCTTCCGCCGTAGATAGGACACCGCATCGGCCACGGTGGATCCGTGGGGAAGCTGGAGCTCCAGCTCCGACATCCCCACCACTTCCCGGTAGGACGCGAAGAACCGGACTTTGACGTGCATCGGCGGATAGCGGGGCTGATTACCGGGCCTTCTGGGGCTCCACGTCCTCGACCCGGGCACGAAGGTGCTTGGAGGGCTTGAATACCGGCACGGAGCGGGCGGGAACCTGAACCTCGTCCCCTGTTCTCGGGTTCCGGGCCACCCTGGACTTGCGCTTGCGAATCTTGAATGTCCCGAATCCACGGATCTCGATGTTTTCCCCTTCGGCGAGCGCCTCTTTGACCGCGTTCAGGAACCCATCCACCACCAGGGCGCAGTCCTTCTTGGTGACTCCCGGGCCGATGGCGTCGGCCACCTGTTCCACGAGGTCCGCTTTTGTCATGGGGATGTCCTCCCGCCGTGGGGGTCGGCCCCTGCACCTCGGCGCCGGGGTCGGCCGATCTCGTTAACTTCCTAAGGCCCGCGATGATGCGGGATCGGCAAGGGTAACGTCCCGAAGCGGAGACCGTCAAGCGGCGCACCGTAGCTGGAACAACGGGTGTTCACACTGCATTTCCCGAAACCCCTTCCATTTCCCGGATGAAGTCGTCGAAGAGGTAGCGGCTGTCGTGGGGCCCCGGCGCAGCTTCCGGGTGGTACTGGACGGCGAAGACGGGAAGGTTGGAATGGGCAAGACCTTCCACCGTGCCGTCGTAGAGATTGCGGTGGGTGACCCGGAGCTCCGGGGCCCCGGCCACGGCCCCCTCCTCCTCCTCCACTGCGAATCCGTGGTTCTGGGAAGTGATTTCCACGAAGCCCCGGTGCAGGTTCTGTACTGGGTGGTTCGCTCCGTGATGGCCGAAGGGGAGCTTGTATGTCCTCCCTCCGAAGGCTCGGGCCACGAGCTGGTGACCGAGACAGATCCCCAGGATCG
>SKSR01000063.1 GCA_007122885.1 Gemmatimonadota bacterium | reverse complement strand
GGGTGGCGAACCTGCTCCCGGACGAGTGCAGGGCGTTGGTGGAGGCGTTCAGGGTGGGGCGGAGCCGGGAGGCCGGCCGACTCCAGGAGCGGATCGCTCCGGTCCACAAGACCGTGGTGGGGGAGTTCGGAGTTCCTGGAGTGAAGGCGGCCCTGGACCTGCTCGGCTATCGGGCCGGCCCGCCCAGGCCCCCGCTTCGCCCCTTGGGCTCCGGCGACCGGGAGGAGGCCAGGCGCCTTTTGGAGGAAGCCGGGGTCCTCTGAAGGGCCCGGCGGAGAGGGCCGTCCAGCTTGACCCCCGCAGGGGGGCGATCTACCTTCCCTCGGCGTTCACGAGGCGGAGCCCATCCCTCCGGGAGGGGCTTTTTTCTTGCACTTAGGTGGAGTGAGCAGGGTGGCCGGTCAGACCGACAGCGGTCGCTGTGTCGTGGTCGTCGGATGCCAGTGGGGCGACGAGGGGAAGGGTAAGATCGTCGACGTCCTGGCCGACGGCGTCGATGCGGTGGTGCGCTACCAGGGCGGGGCCAACGCCGGCCACACGGTCCACGTGGGCCGGGAGGAGTTCATTCTCCACCAGATCCCTTCGGGGATCCTCCACCAGGGGAAGCGTTGTCTCCTGGGCAACGGAGTGGTCCTCGATCTCATCCAGTTCTTCCAGGAGTACGAGGGCCTTCGGGAGCGGGGGGTGGACGTGGAGGGCCGGATCGGTATCTCCCGGAGGGCGCACCTCCTCCTGCCGTACCACCGGCTCCTGGACCGGGCCCAGGAGGAGGACCTGGAGGCGGACCGGAAGATCGGGACCACCGGTCGAGGGATCGGCCCGGCCTACGAGGACAAGGTGGGGAGGAGGGGCATTCGGGTGGCCGACCTGTCCGACCGGGAGCGCTTTCGCGAGCGGGCGGACAGGGGCGTGGAGCTCGCCCGAGAGGCTCTGGGCTCCCGGGAAGGCGCTGACTTCGACGGAATCGTGGAGGAGGTCCTGGGGCTCCGGGATCGTCTCCTCCCCCTGGGGACGGACGTGGGCCGCGAGATCGTGGAGACGTTGGACCGGGGGGGGGATGTCCTGCTTGAGGGCGCCCAAGGAACGGCCCTGGACCTGGACCACGGGACCTATCCCTTCGTCACCTCCTCGAACACCACGGCCGGCGCCGGTGCCGTGGGGGCCGGGATCGGACCCACTGTCATCGACGGCGTCCTCGGTGTGGTCAAGGCGTACACCACCCGGGTGGGCAACGGCCCCCTCCCTACCGAGTTTGCCGAGGAAATGGGGGAACGGATGAGGGAGCTGGGGGGAGAGTTCGGGGCCACCACCGGCCGGCCCCGACGGTGCGGCTGGTTCGACGCCGTCCTGGCCCGCTATTCGGCCCGGGTGAACGGCCTCACCGGGTTGGCGGTGACGAAGATGGACGTCCTGGACACCCTTCCCGAGATCTCCATCGCCGTCGGCTACCGCATCGATGGCGAGGAGGTCCGGGAGTTCCCCGCCGACACGGGTTCCCTGGACCGGGTGGAACCCATCCTGGAGACGCTTCCGGGCTGGGAGCGCTCCACCTCCGAGGCCCGGACCCTGGAGGACCTCCCGACCAACGCCCGTCGGTACCTGGACCGGATCGAGGAGCTCACGGGAGCCCCCCTGGAGATGGTCTCGGTGGGCACCCGCAGGAGCCAGATCATCCGCATACGCTGAAGGGGGGCCCGAAGGCCCCCCTTCACATCCCCGTCGTGCCCGATGTCCCGGCTCCGGAACCTCCGGGAAGGAGGCCGGAGCCTGGGGCGGGCGCTCCTCCTCAGACGAACTGGGCGGCCTCGGTAGACTCCGCCATGGCGCCGGTGCTGCTCCGCTCGCGGGAGACCGTCTCCCGGACCAGGTCGAAGTAGCCCGTCCCAACTTCCCGCTGATGTCGGGTGGCGGTGTAGCCCCGCCCTTCGTCGGCAAATTCGGCCTGCTGGAGTTGGGAGTAGGCCGCCATCCCGGTCCGGGCGTAGTCGTAGGCCAGGTCGAACATTCCGTGGTTCAGGGAATGGAAGCCGGCCAGGGTGACGAACTGGAACTTGTAGCCCATTCCGGCCAGCTCCCGCTGGAAGCGGCCTATGGTGTCCTCGTCCAGGTTCGCTCTCCAGTTGAAGGACGGGGAGCAGTTGTAGGCCAGCATCTTCCCTGGGTACTTCTCGTGAACCGCCTGGGCGAACTCCCGGGCCTCGCCCAGATCCGGAGTGGAGGTCTCGCACCAGAGGAGGTCGGCGTACGGAGCGTAGGCCAACGCCCGTGTGATGGCCGACTCCAGGCCGCCGGAGACCCGGTGGAAACCCTCCGCCGTCCGCTCGCCCGTCAGGAACGGGTGGTCCCGCTCGTCCACGTCGCTCGTCAGGAGCGTGGCGCTGTCCGCGTCCGTCCTGGCGATGAGGAGGGTGGGGACCCGAAGCACATCGGCGGCCAGGCGAGCGGCCACCAGGGTGTCGATGAACTGCTGGGTGGGCACGAGGACCTTGCCCCCCAGGTGCCCACACTTCTTCTCGGAAGCGAGCTGGTCCTCGAAATGGACTCCGGAGGCCCCTGCTTCGATCATGGCCTTCATGAGCTCGAAGGCGTGGACCGTACCCCCGAAGCCGGCTTCCGCATCGGCCACGATGGGGGCCATCCAGTGAGTTTCCCCTTGGCCCTCGGCGTTCTGGATCTGATCGGCCCGCATCAGTGTCCGGTTGATCCGGCGAACGAGCTCGGGGGCGCTGTTGGACGGATAGAGGCTCTGGTCCGGATACATCTGTCCCGACATGTTCGCGTCCGCCGCCACCTGCCACCCGCTCACGTAGATGGCCTTAAGGCCCGCGCGGACCTGCTGCATGGCCTGGTTGCCCGTGACCGCCCCCAGGGCCGCCACCCAATCCTCCTGTCTGAGGAGATCCCAGAGGCGCCGAGATCCCAGCTCCGCCAAGCTATGGTGAACGGGAAAGCTGTTCCGCAGGCGCTCCACGTCTTCGGCGGAATAGGGCCGCTCCACGCCGTCCCAGCGCGGGTGCTTGCCCTCGAAGGGATCCTCACTCCAGCCGCCGGCATGCACCTGCCCGACGACGTCCTGCCCGACCTCCGCTCGTCCGTTTCCTTGCGTCATAGGGTCTCCTCGGGTGACCGGGGTGCCGTTCAATGCGGCGGCGAGATGGCGGCGGCGCTGTGGCCATTATGGCGCTCCGCCGCTCGGGTCCCTCGTCCCCGG
>SKSR01000339.1 GCA_007122885.1 Gemmatimonadota bacterium | reverse complement strand
TCCCGTCGGGGGTGAGGCCCCGGTTGGGTCCGGACGCCACCGGGGTGGGTTGGGTCTACCAGTACACCCTGGAGTCCGACCGACACGATCTGGCGGAGCTCCGGTCTCTGCAGGATTTCTTTCTCCGCTACCAGCTCCAGGGGGTTCCCGGGGTGGCCGAGGTGGCCGCCGTGGGAGGCTACGTCCGCCAGTACCAGGTGGACGTGGACCCGGACCAGCTTCAGGCCTACGGACTCTCGCTGGAGCGGGTCTCCCGGGCCATCGACGAAGCGAACGCCGACATGGGCGCCCGGGTGGTGGAGCAGGGGGGGCGGGAGTACATGGTCCGGGGCCTGGGCTACCTGGAATCCGTGGAGGAGATCGAGGCGGTGACCCTTGCCTCCCGGAACGGGACCCCCATCCGGGTGGGAGACGTGGCTCGGGTGCAGCTCGGTCCGGACATGCGCCGCGGTGTGGCGGACAAGGACGGGAAGGGTGACGTGGTCACCGGGATCGTGGTCATGCGTCACGGCGCCGACGCCCTGGAGGTGATCGACGGGGTGAAGGACCGGATCGCCGAGTTGGAGGCCGGGCTCCCGGAAGGCGTCTCCATCGTTCCTGCGTACGACCGCTCGGAGCTCATCCGGGAGGCTCAGGGGAACCTGACCCGGACGCTCCTCCAGGTTCTGTTCCTCACCGCCCTCATCGCCTCCCTCTTCCTCCTCCACCTCCGGAGCGCCCTGGTGGTGGTGATCACCCTTCCCGTGGCGGTCCTTTTCTCCTTCCTGGTCATGCGCCTGTTGGGCGTCCAGTCCAACCTCATGTCCCTGGCCGGGATCGCCATCGCCATCGGGGCCATGGTGGACGCCGCCGTAGTCCTCATCGACAACATGCACAAGCACCTGGAGCGGGAGGGGAGGGAAATATCCCTGAAGCGGCGCTGGGAGGTCGTGACTCAGTCGGCGTCGGAGGTAGGGCCCGCCATCTTCTTCAGCCTTCTGGTCATCACGGTGAGCTTCCTCCCGGTCTTCGGCCTGGAGGCCCAGGAGGGCCGCCTCTTCCGCCCGATGGCGTTCACGAAGACTTTCGCCATGGCCGGTGCCGCGCTCCTGGCGGTCACTCTCATCCCTGTGGCCCTGGGATACTTCGTCCGGGGCCGGATTCGGACGGAACGGGAGAACCCGGTGAGTCGTGGCCTCATCCGGGGCTATCGCCCGGTCCTTTCCTTCGCCTTGCGCTTCCGGTGGCTCACCCTGGGAGCGGCGGCCCTCCTCCTCGGCCTCACCATCATTCCCTTCAGTCGGCTGGGTTCCGAGTTCATGCCTCCGGTGGAGGAAGGCACGGCGCTCTTCATGCCCATGACCCTTCCTGGCGTCTCCATCGACCAGGCCGCCCGGATCATGCAGGTCCAGGACTCGATCCTGGCCGAGTTTCCCGAGGTGGAGAGCGTCATCGGGAAGGCGGGACGGGCGAACACGCCCACCGACCCGGCGCCCATGGAGATGTTCGAGACCCTCGTGAACCTGAAACCGGTCTCGGAGTGGCGGGACGGGGTGGACTACGACTCCCTGGTGGCGGAGATGGATGCGGCGGTGCGCATGCCGGGCGTGATGAACGTGTGGACCATGCCCATTCAGAACCGGATCGAGATGCTCGCCACGGGGATGCGCTCACCGGTGGGGGTCCAGATCTTCGGCGAGGATCTGGAGGAGATCGAAGCCGTCGGCCAGGAGATCGAGGGGCTCCTTCGACAGGTCCCGGGGACCCGAAGCGCCGTGGCCGAGCGAGGGGCGAGCGGGAGTTACCTGGATGTGGCCGTGGACCGGGAGGAGGCGGCCCGCTACGGGCTCAACGTCCGGGAGGTCCAGGAGGCCATGATGACGGCAGTGGGCGGAACCGTGGCCACGCGTACCGTGGAGGGTAGGGAGCGATACGCGGTCCAGGTTCGCTATCCGCGGGAGTTGAGGCAGAGCGCCGAACGGATCGGGTCCGTCCTCGTGGACACCCCGGGGGGTGGCCAGGTGCCTCTGGGTCAGTTGGCCAGCATCCGGCCTTCCGAAGGGGCCATGGTGGTGAACACCGAGGACGCCTTTCCGGTGAGCCGGGTGTCGGTGGATGTGGAGGGACGGGATCTGGGGGGGTACGTCGCGGACGCGGACGCCCACGTCCGCGAGCACCTGGACCTTCCCCCGGGCGTCCGGATCGAGTGGGCGGGTCAGTATCAGGCCATGGAGCGGGTGCAGGAGCGGCTCCAGCTCCTCATCCCTCTCACCCTGGGCCTCATCTTCCTCCTCCTCTACCTCCACTTCCGAAGCACCCTTCGGGCCGCCATCGTCATGGCCACGCTCCCCTTCGCCCTGGTGGGCGGAGTCTGGCTTCTTTGGCTCCTGGGTTTCAACACCAGCGTGGCGGTCTGGGTGGGGTTCATCGCCTTGGCGGGTGTGACCGCCGAGCTGGGGGTGGTCATGTTCCTCTACCTGGATCAGGCGTACCAACGGCACAGCGAGGCGACGGAGGGCGCTCTGACCCCCGCCCAGGTCCGGGAGGCTGCGCTTGAGGGAGCCACGAGCCGCGTCCGTCCCGTCATGATGACGGTCGTTTCCGACATCGGAGGCCTCATGCCCCTCATGTGGGCCGTCGGGGTGGGGGCGGCCACTATGCAGCGGATCGCCGCGCCCATGGTGGGCGGGCTCCTCACGGCCATGGTCCTCACCCTTGTCGTCCTCCCCGTCATCTATTCCCTGTGGCGGGAAGCGGAGCTTCGCCGGGAGGCCTCATGAGGGATGAAAGCCACGGGCACGCGGTCCATGGGGACCACCCAGGCCACGGCGCTCACGAGAGTCACGGGAGCCACGGTGCCGCCCCGGCAGGGGGTATAGCATGACGGGCGGCCTGCCGGAGGGGGACCGGGCGTGGCCGGTGAAGAGGGCCGTTTCCCTGGCGGTCCCCGAGTCCTGGGCGGAAGAAGGTGCCGCCGGTCGAGTCCTGGCCGTTCTCAGACCGCCGGACGACCCCGAGCTTCCAGGGCTCTGGGGCCTGCCGGCCACGAGCCTGGAGGAAGGCGAGCATTGGGAGGAAGCTCTGGTTCGGGCGGGCCTGGAGAAGCTGGGGGTCAATGTGGAGCCCGTCCGGATGCTGGCCGAGGGAACCCAGGACCGGCCCGGCGCAGCCGGTCCCTCGGAGGGGGTGGGGTACACCCTCCACATGCGGGTCTTCCAGGCGCGGATCCTTCGGGGA
>SKSR01000062.1 GCA_007122885.1 Gemmatimonadota bacterium | reverse complement strand
CGTTCCTGCGCCGGCTCCAGACGGAAGCGGTGGAGGGCCTCTCCTCCCGCGGGGGAGAGCCGGAACTCCCGCCGCTCTGGCTCCACGGCCCAGCCCGGAGGAGCTTCCAGCTCCAGCTCGCCCTCCGTGGCCTCGGCCGAGTGATTCGTCACCCGGGCAGTGAAGGTACGTGCTTCGGAGCGGTCGAGAGGCCAGGCGACGCTCTCCCGGTCCACCTCCACGGAGAGGGCGGGCACCACGAGGAAGGGGACCCGGAACTCGCCCTCCGCCTTGTCCACACCCACGTGGACTCCCTCCCGGTTCAGCGGGGCGACCTCCGTCTCCTGAAGTTCGAGCCCCACCCGCGCCTCCACCGGCGGTGGAGTGCCGGAAAGCCCGTGGAGGGAGCGGTCGTCGGGCCAGCGGTAGAGACTCTCGTCCCGCTCCTCCTCGAGGAAGTAGGGCCGGGAGGGTTCCGCCTCTTCGGGGATCCGGATCCGGTAGGCCCAACGCAGCATCCCTCCCGCCTCCACGGTGATGGGATCTCCCGGGCTCGGATGGGAGGAAGCAACGGTTTCCGGATCCATGGCGAAGAACGACGCGAAGCCCTCCTCCTCCTGGGCCCGGGGCTCGGAAGCCGAAGCGACCTCCCAGCCCTCGGGAACATCGAGGACGATATCGGTGACGGACCACTCCTCACGGCCCCCGTTCCAGACCAGGACCTCCGCCCCCACCTCTTCCCCCGGGGCGGCCTGGGGGCGGTCCAGCCGGACGTCCACCACCACCGCTCCCGCGGCCAGGAGGGCCTCGGAGAGGTCCTGCTCCCGCAGCTCCAGAACCCGAAGAAGCTCCCGCACGGCCGGGGCGTCGGGCGCTTCCCGGGCCTGGGAGAGGGCTCGGGACAGGGCACGACGGGCCTCCAGGAGCTCGGGGACGAGATCGCCCGGGCGTTCCGCCAGAAGCCCTCCCCGGGACGCCGCCAGGGACGAGCGATAGGCCTCCACTGCGGAGACGAGATCCGCTTGGTCGGGGATCGCCGCCTCGGCAAGTCCTACCAGGGTGGTGTCGATGCCAGCGAAGATCCCGGCCTCTCGCCGGGGATCTTCCGGGCCGTCGCCCGATCCTCCTTCCGTGCCCCCTCCCAACCCGTCCCCCGCCCTGGGAGCCGCCTCGAACCCCCACGCCCCCCTCGAGGCCGCTCGACTCTCCACCAGCTCGAGGCCGGTGGTCCGCGGCCCCGGCGTCCGGGGCGCGCCCATGTCCTGGGAGCGGTGCCGGCTTCGGCTTTCCATGGCCACCTGGAAGGGAGAGCGACCCAGAAGGGGATCCCACCCCCCGGTTTCGAGCTCGAGGGTGGTATCCTCGGATCGGAAGCGGGTGGAGCGGTAGAGCTTGAGCGGGGTCCACGGCTCCACCCCGCCTTCCAGTTGTTCTGGGAAGCGGGATGGATCCCCGGCGGCGTCGAACGCCTCGTGGGTCACGATTCCCGCGGCCTGGTGCTGGCCGTGCCCATCCCTCTCCGTGCCCGTAAAGACCGACACCACCACGTGCGGTCGGAAGGTGCGGACCGTCCACACCACGTCTCGGAGGAGTTCCTCCTGCGGCCAATGGCCGAACGTTTCGTCGGCACTTCTCGAGAACCCGAAGTCGAAGGCTCGCCCAAAGTACTGCTCGGCCCCGTCCAGCCGCCGAGCCGAGACGAGCTCCCCGGTCCGGACCAGTCCGAGCCCCTCGCCCAGCTCGGGGCCGATCAGGTTCTGGCCCCCCTCACCCCGGCTGAGGGAGAGGTAGGCGGTCCGCGCCCCGTGCCCCAGAGCGAGAGTGGCGAGAAGGCTCGTGTCCTCGTCGTCGGGATGGGCGGCCACCATGAGCACCCGCTTTTCCCCGTCGAGCCGGCGGAGGAGGAGGCCCAGATCGCCGGCGCTCGCCTGTGGAGCCTGGAGCTGGGCCGCGACAGACGAGGGGCCGAGATCGAGGCTTGGCGGGGAGAGAGGAGCGGCGAAAAGGAGTGCAGCAGCGAAGAGGCTGAAGAGAAACGGAGAGCCGGCCGCCGGGCCGCCAAGGGCTCCCTCGGGGGGGATGCCCCGGACCCGGGGCCCGCCGAAATGGCCCCCCGGGGGGACGGTGCTCCGGAAACATCGGTCCCGCTCTGCGCTACGCATCATGCCTGCCAAGATAATCCTCGGCTTTGCGGGGGGGAAAGGGATCCGGGCGCCGCCGCGGCGCCCCGCGCCCCTCCTACTCGGTCCGGACGGGAAGGGCCCCGGTCCGGCGACGCGACCGAATCAACGCACACGGACGGCCTAACGTTCCCCACGGGACGCATGGCCGTAGCCAAGGGCCACGACTCAGAACAGCTCCACGAACATCCGCGCCCCGGCAAGCCAGGTCCCGACGGTGGAGCCCAAGCTCGAGAGGAGGAAGACGAGGAATATCCGCGCGACGCTGTTCGTCCACCAGCCACGCAGGTCCGTCACGTCGTCGCGGAGCGTTTTGAAGTCCCCAACCGTGGGAGTGCGGAACCAACACTCCACCGACGCCGTGACCACCCCTGCCCCGATCGTGGGATTCAGCGAAGTGAGGGGCGCGGCCATGAATGCGCTCAACACCGTTACCGGGTGTCCGCGGGCCAGGAGGGCACCGAGGGCGGAGAAGGTCCCGTTAGCCAGCACCCAGGTGGCCACGAGCCTCCAGCCCAGCTCCGGACTGCGGGCAAACCCCACGGCGAACCCAGTCAAGACCAGGACCAGGATGAGCCAGGGAAGCGACCTCAGGAGCCGGGAGGAAGGCGGCGTCTCGTCCAGCGCGGCGAGCTCCCCTTCCGGCCCCCTCTCGCCTTCGCGCAGAGCGTCCGCGAGCCCTTTCAGATGCCCCGCCCCGACGACGGCCAGGACCTTCCGTCCGGGCTGTTCCGCGTTTTCCTGCCTGAGCCGCGCGGCCATGTAGCGGTCCCGTTCCACGATGAGGGACTCGTAAAGCGACGGAGAGCCCTCGGCGAGCTCGCGAAAGGTCGCCTCCAGGATGTCGCCCTCCTTGAGTCGCTCGATCTCCTCCTCACTGACCTCTTCCCTGGAGAAGAGCGACAGGAACATGGCCACGCCGAAGCCGTAGCGCTGCCACCAGGAAAGGCGGTGCGCCGTACGCCGAAGGGTGATGCCCAACTCCCGGTCGATGAGCTGGAGCGGCACCTCCTGCGCGGCGGCACCCTCGATCGCCGCCTTCATTTCCGCCCCCGGATCGACCCCGAGCTGCTCGGCGATGCGTCGCTGGTAGGCGCCCAGGGCGAGGCCGGCCATCATCATTCCGGCCTTCCCTTCGCGGAGCACACGGAAGAGGTCCAGATCCTCCCACGCGGACTCGTCGGTCAGGGAGCGGTACCGGGAGCTACACAGCTCCACGGCCACCGCATCGTAGCTCCCTTCCTCGATCATACGCCGGACGGTCTCGACGCTCTTGTGGGAGACGTGCGCGGTGCCCAGAAGGGTGTACTCGACCCCGTCGCGGCTGAGCCGGACCACCGGCTCCTCCACGGAGCTTCCGGACGGCGACGGGTCGCGCTCGGGGCCCCCTTCCATGGAAGCGGACAGCCCGTTCATCGGCCCACGCCTCGAACGGGAAGACCGGGGTGAGGGACGGGAACGGAGGGGGGCTGGCGTCGGCGAATGGGCATGACGTGCAGGCGGTTCCAGGCAACGGATGGTCGCGACGGTGCCGGTCCGGAAAAAGCTACCGCACCGCTCGCCTCGGAGCGAGGGCCGGAGGGCGCCTTCCCTCCCCTGGCACGCCCGCTGCTTCCTTCTCCCCGCGAGTGTGCGTCACACCGTTCCAGCGGCCTGGGCCGGCCGGGTGGGGCTCACGCCATGATGACCCCTCGGCGAGGGAGCGCGAACATACATGCACGAACCTGCGGACGACAACGGAAAGCAGGAAGCCATCGTGCCTCATCCTTCGCACTCGCCGTGGGAGGCCGCGGAGCCCCTCGGGTTCGTCTGGTGCGGGCTCTTCGAGCGCCACCCCAACGTCTTCACCCTCACCCTGTCTCATGCCTGGCGCGCCTTCCTCCTACGGGCCGCGTGGCCCGAGGGGTGGCTTCGGGGGATGCGGGTGGGACCGGGGTTGTGGGCCTGGACACTCTGACCCGGCCCACGCTCGCGGATGGAGCGGCGGCCTGATCCCTTTCGGAGGTTCCGCCCCGCGACACTCTTCCTCGCGGCCCGTCAGCTCACCCGACTGCCATCCCCATGGCAGGTGGACCCGAAGGTCTCCCGGTGCGTCGCCTCGGTGCCCAGAAGGACTTTTGGATGGTGTGCCATGTCCCCCGGAATGAGCACGGGCTATCTCAACTCCTGGTGGAGGCCCCTTCCACGAGAACCCGGCGAAACTGCTCCTCGGTGAGCTGAGACTCCCGGTAGCGAGAGCCGATCCCGGCGGGAATGTCCCGCATGATCTGGTTCATCAGGGGACCGAGATGGGGAAGAAGCTACCCTGCCCCGGACGGAGGGTCTCCCGCATGAGAGCCTCGTCGGCATAGAGGAGCCCCTCCACCCTCATGCACCCCTGCCGAGGAATGACCCATCGGAACGAATCCACCTTGCGGATCTCCAATTCTTCCAAACTGATCGGGGACTCCGTGGCGTCCGTCAGCCACGTGACCATGCCTCTCCTTCCCCGGCCTCTCCGTCCCGGTCATCACCGAGCCCACGGGAGCGGCCACGCCGACTCAGAGGCACGACGCTCGTGGCACGGATCGCCCCGTTCACCTCCTCCTCCACGAACCGCACCTCCATGCCCACGTCCAACTGGTCGAAGCGGTGGTCCGGAACCCCGGTACGATGGAAGTAGATCTCCTCTCCTTCCGTGGAACGGATGAAGCCGTAGCCATCCACATCGGACAGCGAGCAGATCCGGCCCCGGAGAGGTGCCTCGGTCAGCTCCGGCCGCCCGCTTTCGCGTTCGCGCTGTTCCCTCAGCCGTTCCCGGGCGAGAGCGAAGGCCTCCCGGATCGCCGTTCGCGGGGTCTCCCGCGTATGGCGGGCAGGGGGATCCCGGCTCACCACGATCTCGTGCCCGGGCACCGTGATGTCCAACCGGACTCGGTAGAGGTTTCCCTTGACGTGCCTCGGATGAGGGATCTCCACCATGATTCGGCAGGCAATGATCCGGGGATGGATCCGCTCGAGGCGTTCCAGCGCCCGGAGGATCTGCTCCTCCATCGCCGGCGTCGGATCCACGTTCCGAAAGGCGATCTCGGGTTCGACCTGCATGAGTTTCTCCCGACGGGTCCACGGAGCGAGTTCCATTCGAGGGTCGGAGGAGCACGATCCGTGCCCCACACACGGCACCGCTTCGGAGGCCCCTCCGACCCCGGCGCGCAACCACCCACGCCGGCCGTTTCGTGGTCGAGACGGTGGAGATGGGACTCGGAGCCCCACGCGGGGTGCCCGAATGGGACACCTCACCCCCACAACCGGCGACCGACACCGGGCACGGTGCCCGCTCGGAGCCGACGGTCCCCGTTGGCGAAACTCCGGTGTTGGCATGCTCCTGGCAGCCCGCAAAGAGGCGATGCCCGTGGGGACGGTCGTGCCGATGGGAGGCGACCGCGGCGCACCGGGCGCGTTCAAGACTTTCGGAAGGGAAGACCAAACCATGAGGAGAAGGACACTCCTTTTCCACCTTTCGATGGCGGGGTTCGCCCTCCTCCAGGGGATGCTCACTCCGGCCCCCGCCCAGGGGGAGGTGGTCCTGTGGTATTTCTGGGCAGAGGAGTGCCCTGTCTGTGAGCGCGCCGGCCCGTGGCTCCTCCAATTGCAGGAGGAAAACCCGGATCTGGCCGTGAAGCGCGTGGAGGTGATTCGGGACCCGGACGGGCGAACCCTCTTCATCGAGATGATGAGGGAGCGGGGGGAGCAGGCGTCAGCCGTACCCACGTTCATCCTGGGAGAGACGGTGTGGGTGGGCTTCACGCGACCTCTGGCGGACGACATCGAGGCGGAAGTCCGTGCCTCCCTCGAGGGCATATCCCCTGCCCGCGAACCGCGCTCGACGGTCATCGATCTGGGTCCCTTCGGCCCCCTGGACCTGGGCGCTCGAACGATGACGACGGCCACCCTCCTCATCGCCTTTATCGACGGGTTCAACCCGTGTTCCCTGTGGGTGCTCACCGTGCTCCTGGGCATGATCCTCGGAACCCGGTCCCGGGCCCGGGTCGCCGCGGTGGGCCTCACCTTCCTCCTGGTCACGGCCAGCGTATACGGTGCGTTCATCCTGGGTCTCTTTACCGCCCTGGAGGTGGCGGCGCGCCTGGGATGGATCCGGGTGGCCGCCGCCGTCCTGGTCCTTGCCTTCGGGGCCGTGAACGTGAAGGACTTCTTCGCCCCGGGACGAGGGCCTTCCCTGACGATCCCGGACCGGTTCAAGCCCCGGATCTATCGCGGTGGACGAGCGCTCCGGGAGGATCGACCGCTTGTTGTCACCCTCGCTCTGACCGTAGGCATCGCCGGAGGTGTGGCTCTCGTCGAACTCCCCTGCACCGCAGGCTTTCCGGTCCTGTGGACCACGCTGGTCTCGGAGGCAGGCGTGGCCGGAGCCGGATTCGGAGCGCTCCTGGGGCTCTATCTCCTGGTCTACCTTTCAGTTGAGATCGCCCTCCTGGCTGGAGCCGTGGTGACTCTCCGAGCCATGCGCCTCCAGGAGGAGCACGGGGGCATCCTCAAACTGCTCGGAGGAACGGTGATGATCGCCTTGGCGGTGGTTCTCCTGGTCGATCCGACCCTCATGGAAGACCTCGTCGGGCCCATCTTCGTCGTCGGTATCGCCCTGGGAGTCGCCGCCCTCGCCTTCCTCGTGCAGCGGAGGAGGCAGGGACGGTCGGTGTGATCTCCCCCTTTGTCCGAAACCGACAGGTGCCCCCTTCGAACGGCAAGCCGGCGCCAGGTCCGGGAGGTGCGCGCCAGGACCGGGGGGGGGGGAGTCACCGAACATACGTGGCACAGTGATTGCACGAATCGGTGCGCGCCCTTCGTGGCCGGGGTGCCGATGGCGAATCGCGAACGACGGCCAAGGGGAGAGGCACCATGTCGGGATGGGAGGTCGAGCGGCGACTCGAAGGGCCCCGGAATGGGCAGGAGGCGAGCGCCCCCCCACCCTACGCCGATCCAGCGACTCGCGGGCGAATGGTGGAGTACCTGGGAGGAGAGGACATCCGAACGGCCACCGCCGTCTATGTGCAGGGCTGGGGCGAGAGGCCCGACTCGGCTGATCCGCCCAGACGTCGGCCGGCCGCACTCCCCGATCTGCTCGAATGCGACTGTGAGGTCGTACGCTCGCTCTGGGATCGCCGCTCCCTCGTGGCCCACCTCGACGTGGAGTACGTGAACTTCGACTTTCCCGGCGAAGCGTATCTCGACCCCCATCGGACCTTCGGCCTCCAGCGGCCCGTCGTCCGGGCGATCCGTACGCTCCTCGGGCTGTACAGGATCGCACCGCTGCACCTGCGGACCGGTCGAGGGCATCACTTCGTCTGGACGGTGGATCGTGGCTCTCTGGCTTTCCGTCGTCTGGAGGGGCTGGGGAGGGTGCCCGGCCCTTTGGCAGCGGCGTACGCCGCTCGTCATCCACCGCGTCACCTCCCGGTCGACCCGGCCTTGGGCCGAGCCTTTGCCGGCCTGGGGCTCGTCATGGAGTATCTGGGCCATCTCGTTCGGTACACCGCCGGGCCGGAGTCCCCGATCCCGGTGGAGTTGAGTGAAGTGGCGGTGGGCCCTCCCGCCAGGGGCTTGGAGATCGTGGCCGTCGACCTCTCCGAGTACGGAGACGCTCTCCATACCCGCCGGGTGATCCTGCCCTTCAGCCGTTATCTCAAACCGTCGCGGATGCGGAACGTGATCGGGGAGCACGTGGAGCGAGGGATTCCGCCCACCTGGGTCATCCTCGATCCGGGCCTCTCGGACTGGGAGGCGGTCAGGCGGATGCGGGATGCGGAATCCGTGTCCGAGCTCGCACGGGAAACCCACGCCCGAATGCCCGAGCACGGGACCGAGATGGAAAATCTGATATCCGACTACGAGGGATCGGAACTCTCTCAGTTCCACGACTACTTCTATGCCGAAGAGCACGAGCCTCCCGAGCGGTGGCCCCTCTCGTACGACCGAACCCCCATCGACGAACTCCCCCCTGCCGTGGCGGACACCCTTCGGCACCCGAACGACCGGCTCCTGCGTCCGACCGACCTTCTTCGGGTGGTGGAGGTGTTTCTGGAGCGTGGTTGGCACCCGCGGCACATCGCCGGCCTTATCCGCTCCAGGTACGAACGGGACTATGGTTGGGGAGCGCGGTGGTACCAGGATAACGCCACCTGCCGCGCGGACTACTACACCCGGCTCTTCGCGGGGACGATCGCACTGGGTCGTGGCACACCGCATGCAAGGCGAGGGACCCGTCGGAGGAGAAGGCGAAGCGTCGGCCTTCGGGGCTGACCTCCCGCATGCATTCCACAGATCCTGGAGGAAGGAGAAAGAATGCCGGACTGGGCCGTGGGGCTGTCGACCGGATGTCTCTCGAGGATGAGCTTCATCGACGCGCTCGAGCTGCTTCGACGAAACGGCTTCGAAATCGTGGAGGTATGCTCGCTCCCGCAGCACCTCGACTACCATGACGAGGGCGCGGTCGAGAGGGCGGCCCGAAGGCTTCAGGAACTCCACATGGAGCCCTACTCGTTTCACGCACCCTTCGCCCCCGATCTGGACATCACGAGTCTCGATGAAGACCAACGAATGGGAGCCTTCCAGGAAATCTGCATCGCAGCCCAGGCGGCCGCGACCCTGGGGGTGAAGTACTTCGTCATCCATCCCGGACCGGAGACGGGAGAAATCCCGCGATCGGAGCGCTTGGAGAGGATGCAGCACGGGGTGGAGGTGCTGAATCGGGTCGTGGAGTCGTGTGCCGAGCTCGGGATTCAGCTCGTCCTCGAAAACATGCTACCGCATCTATTCTCCGGACCGGTCCGAGACCTTCTCTGGCTTCTCGGTGCCTTGGACACCGACGAGGTCGGAATCTGCCTGGACACGGGGCACGCGCAGCTCACCGGGGACCTGGACACCGTGGTCCACAAACTCTCGGGTCATTTGTGGACTCTTCATGCGAGCGACAACCGAGGGGAACACGATGATCACCTTCCGCCGGGAGACGGGATACTGGACTGGGAACGGCTGCTCCGTCAGCTCGACGGGGTTTGGTACCGGGGGGCGATCATCCTGGAGATCGCGGGATTCGAAGACCCGGAGGAGGTCATGCGGGCGGCGCACCGGGGCCGACGCCACATCCGAAGTGTCGCGCGCCGGCTGGGTCCCTGAAGTGGGCGTTGCCGGGAGGTGGTCCCGAGAAGAATGGACGGAACGGATCCACTCGGGGCTGGAGGGCTCTCCGCCAGGCGAGGAGCGGTGAGCCCGGTCTTCAAAGACCGCCGGGAGGCGGGGCGGGCCCTTTCGGTCGTCCTCGCTGGACGCAACGACCTGCCGGACCCCGTCGTCCTGGCTCTGCCAAGAGGTGGAATTCCCGTGGGCGGGGAAGTCGCCAAGGCCCTGGGTGCACCCTTGGACGTCTTGGTGGTGCGGAAGCTCGGGGTTCCCGATCAACCGGAGCTGGCCATGGGCGCCGTAGCCTCCGGCGGGGTCCGGGTGGTGCACACCGGGGTGGTGGCGGACGCTCGAGTCTCCCGGGAGCGTTTCGAACGCGTCGCCGAGGACGAAATGCGGGAAGTGGGGCGCCGAGAGCGGCTCTATCGGGGCGACCGCACCCCGGTGGGCATCCACGACCGAACGGTGCTCTTGGTGGACGACGGTCTCGCCACCGGCTCCACCATGTTGGCCGCGGTCCGGGCCGTCCGGGAGCACGGGGCACGTAAGGTAGTGGTGGCGGTCCCCGTGGCTCCCGAGGAGACGTGCTCCCTGATGAGAGAGGAGGCGGAGGCGGTGGTCTGCCTGGAGACTCCGGAGCCCTTCGGAGCCGTGGGATTCTGGTATGAATCCTTTCCCCAGCTCACCGACGACGATGTGAGAGAAGCTCTCGCCCGGGCCTGGGAGGGTCCGGCGCCCGAGGGAGGGACCGAGGGTCACTGATCACGCCGCAGCGGAGTCGGCCCCAACCGCCACCCGCCGTCCCCGCCGGGGCGCGACCGGTGGCGGAGGGCCACGCGATACAGGAGAACGTCCATGCCGCACAAACAGATGCTGTTACGCTCCGAGGCTCGCGAGAAGGTCCTCCGGGGAGCGGGGGCTCTCGCGGACGCGGTTCGGGTCACCCTGGGCCCTATGGCACACTCCATCCTTCTGGAGCGCAAGTGGGGCAAGCCGCTCGTCTGCAACGATGGGGTGACGATCGCGAAGGAGCTGGAGCTGGAGGATCCGGCCGAGAACCTGGGAGCGCAGGTGCTCAAGGAAGCGGCCGAGCGCACGGGAGACCTGGTCGGAGATGGAACGACCACCTCCACGCTGCTCGCACACGCCATCTTCTCCGACGGGGTGAGGAACATCACGGCGGGCGCCTCGGCCATTGCTCTCAAGCGAGGGCTGGACCGGGGGCTCGCCCGGACGGTGGAGGAGCTCGGTGCCCTCTCCCGTCCCCTAACGGGACGGAACGAGAAGGTTCAGGTCGCCACCATTTCCGCACACAACGATCCCTTCCTCGGGGAGCTCGTGGCCGACGCCGTGGAGCGGGTGGGCAGCGAGGGAGTGGTCACGGTGGAGGAGGCGAAGGGCACCGAAACGGTCCTGGAGGTGGTGGAGGGAATGCAGTTCGATCGCGGGTACCTCTCTCCGTATTTCGTCACCGATCCGGAAAAGATGGAAGCGGTCCTGGAGAACCCGGTGATCCTCCTCTACGGGAAGAAGATCACGGTGATGAAAGACCTGCTCCCCCTGATGGAGGAGGTCGCCCGTCTAGGGAGTCCCCTCCTCATCGTGGCCGAGGATGTGGACGGGGACGCTCTGGCCGCACTGGTCGTGAACAAGCTCCGCGGAACCCTTTCGTCCTTGGCGGTGAAGGCACCCGGTTTTGGCGACCGACGGAAGGAAATCCTACAGGACATCGGGATCCTGACCGGCGGGAGGCCCGTGGCCGAAGAAACCGGTCTGAAGCTCGAGAGCCTCACCGTCGAGGACCTGGGATCCGCCGCCCGGGTGGTGGCGGACCGGGACACCACCACGGTGATCGGGGGTGGGGGGTCGACCATCGAAATCGAGGGACGCGCGAGGGAGCTTCGGCGCCGGATCGAGGACGCCACCTCCGACTACGACCGCGAGAAGCTTCAAGAGAGGCTCGGCAAGCTCACGGCCGGGGTGGCCGTCGTGCGGGTCGGTGCCCCATCGGAGACCGAGATGAAGTCGCGGAAGGAAGCGGTGGAGGACGCCATCAGTGCTACGAAAGCCGCGGTGGAAGAAGGCATCGCTCCCGGAGGCGGCCTCGCCCTTCTCAGAACGATGGCCGCGGTCGAGGCGGAGGCGGAGGCGGCCGAAGGCGATGAACGCACGGGGATCCGGATCCTGCGGAGGGCACTGGAGGTTCCGGCCCGGCAGATCGCGGAAAACTCAGGAGCGGACGGTGGCGTCGTGGTGGACCGCATGCGCGAGAGCACGGGGAGCATCGGCTACGATGCGGCGCGAGGAGAGTACGTGGACATGTTCGAGGCGGGGATTATCGACCCCACGAAAGTCGTTCGCGTGGCGCTGGAGAACGCCGTGTCCGTTGCGGGGGTCCTCCTCCTGGCGGAGGGCACCATGACCGAAGTCAGGGAGTCGGAGGAGGAGCGTCCGCCCGCTCACGAGATGTACTAGGGCTCAGGGCTTATCGGAGGATTGGTGGATGACCGACGAACTCCGCCTCTTCGTTCTCGGGGAACGCCGGG
>SKSR01000136.1 GCA_007122885.1 Gemmatimonadota bacterium | reverse complement strand
AGGACGACGAGGCGTACGCTCTTCTCCGGGAGATGGGCTTCCCCTTCAGGGGAGCGGTCCCCGTGACGGTGGGCGCCACCGCCACCGCCGCCGACTGACGCGGCAGGGACGGGCAGCGAGATGACTCGAGGAACCTGAGGACGGAATGGCACGGAAGGCCCTGATCGAGAAGGCGAACAAGAAGCCCAAGCACGGCGTGCGCGGCTACAACCGTTGCCAGCGCTGCGGCCGGGCCAGGAGCTACATTCGGAAGTTCGGACTGTGCCGCATCTGCTTCCGGGAGAAGGCTCTCGACGGAGAGATTCCGGGCGTGCGGAAGGCGAGCTGGTGAGAGGAGAAGCCGAGCGATGATGACCGATCCGATTGCGGACATGCTCACGCGCATCCGGAACGCGGGCCAGGTAGGCCACCGGTGGGCGGACATGCCCGTGTCCAAATTGAAGGTGGAGATCGCCCGGATCCTCAAGGAGAACCACCTTGCCTACGACTTCAAGGTCCTGGACGACGGCCGCCACGGCGTCCTCCGGGTCTATCTGAAATACCACGACGGCCAGCCCGTCATCCGGAACCTGGAGCGGGTGTCCCGGCCAGGGCGCCGGCGCTACGTGGGCGCCTCGCAGATCCCCCGGGTCCGGAACGGGCTGGGGATCGCCGTCCTCTCCACTTCCCAGGGGGTTCTGTCGGACAGGACGGCCCGGGACGAGGGAGTGGGGGGCGAGCTGCTGGCCTACATATGGTGATCGGCAGGGCCCCGCGGCTGAAGCGGGGCCTCTGTCGGGCCTGATAGAAGAGATACGAGACGAGAATTCGAGGGAGCCATGTCGAGGATCGGCAGATATCCGGTGGAGGTGCCCAAGGGCGTGGAGGTGGTCTTGAAGGACGGGACCTTCAGCGCCAAGGGCCCCAAGGGTGAGCTCACCCTGGACATCCACCCGCAAATGACCGTGACCGTGGATGACGGCGAGGTCCGGGTGGAGCGCCCTTCGGAGCACAAGGACCACAAGGCCCTCCACGGCACGACGCGGGCCCTGATCCGGAACGTCATCCTCGGGGTATCCGAGGGATTCGAGCGGAAGCTCGAGATCGTCGGGGTGGGATACCGGGCCGGGAAGTCGGGCTCGGGCCTGACCCTCCATCTGGGCTTTTCCCATCCGGTGGAGTATCCGGCCCCGGAGGGGATCGAGCTGGAGGTGCCGGCGCCGACCCAGATCGTGGTCCGAGGGGCGGACAAGCAGCTCGTGGGCCAGGTGGCCGCCGAGCTCCGCGGAATCCGGCCCCCGGAGCCGTACAAGGGGAAGGGCGTCCGCTACCAGGGTGAAGAGATCCGGAGGAAGGCCGGTAAGACGGCGACCGCCTGACGCAAGGAGCATCGAGACGTGGCACGGTTCATACAATCCAGGGTCCGGAAGGACCGACGCCTTCAGCGAAAGCGGAGGCACTTCCGGGTTCGAAAGAAGATCTGGGGTACCACGGAGCGCCCCCGGCTGGTGGTGTTCCGCTCCTCCAAGCACTTGGAGGGGCAGATCGTCAACGACGACGAGAGCCGCACCCTCCTGGGTCTCTCCACCCGAAACCCCGAGGTGGAGGAGGTGGAGGTGGAGTCCGACCAGCGGAAGGTGGAGCTGGCCCGGGCCGCCGGTAAGCTCCTGGCCGAACGGGCCCTGGAGGAAGGGGTCCGGGCCGTGGTCTTCGACCGGGGCGGCTACAACTATCACGGCCGCGTGAAGGCGTTCGCCGACGGCGCGCGCGAGGGAGGTTTGCAGCTCTGATGGCGAGAGAACAGAACAGGTCCCGGGGCCGGGACTCGGACCTCGTAGAGACCGTCATCCACATCAACCGGGTCTCCAAGGTGGTTCAGGGAGGTCGTCGGTTTTCGTTCACCGCCTTGGTGGCCGTGGGCGACCAGAAGGGGAAGGTGGGCACGTATCTGGCCAAGGCCAACGAGGTGGCCGAAGCCATTCGGAAGGCCTTCGAGCACGCCCGTCGGAACCTCATCGAGGTTCCGGTGGTCAACGGAACCGTGCCCCACGAGATCACGGGACGGTGGAGCGCGGGGCGCGTCCTCCTGAGGCCCGCCGCTCCGGGAACGGGGGTCATCGCCGGCGGCCCGGTCCGGGCGGTGGTGGAGGCGGCGGGCTACACGGATCTCCTCACGAAGAGCCTGGGGACGGACAACCCGGTGAACGTGGTCCGGGCCACCGTGCAGGGGCTGGAAAGTCTGGTGACCCTGGAGCAAGCGGCCAAGGAGCGGGGAATCTCGAGGGAAGCGTTGGAGGTGTACCGTGCCTGAGGGGAAGGGCTCCGGCAAGATCGCGGTGACCCAGGTGCGAAGCGGCCTTAGGCGGCCCGGCCGGCACCAGCGGACCCTGGAAGCCCTGGGCTTCAAGAAGCACCAGCAGACGGTGATCCACGACGATACGCCGGCGATTCGGGGGATGATCGAGCAGGTGAAGCACCTGGTCGAGGTCCGGCCCGCCAACGGCGAGTGACGGATCGACTAGTGAACGGTGAACGGATGGGGAGACACTTGAGATGACGGAGCTTCACGATCTTCGTCCCACCCCTGGCTCGCGCCGCAAGCGCGTCCGGAAGGCCCGTGGACCGGGCTCCGGCAAGGGTAAGACCGCCGGGCGGGGCCACGATGGCCAGAAGTCGAGGGCCGGAGAGTCGATCCGGCCGGGCTTCGAGGGGGGGCAGATGCCCCTTCAGCGTCGGATCCCCAAGCGGGGTTTCACCCCTCCGAATCGGACCCGCTACTATGTGGTCAACGTGAAGGAGTTGGACGGCCTCGGGATTTCCGAGGTGGATCCGGACTCCCTGCGGAAGTTCGGGGTCATCGGGAAGCGGAAGCGGCCGGTGAAGGTGCTGGGCGCAGGGGAGATCTCCACGTCCCTCCAGGTCCGGGCCCACGCCTTCAGCGTCTCCGCCCGGGAGAAGATCGAGGCGGCTGGAGGCTCGGCCGTGGTCCTCGACCCGGTTGGCGGGAGCAGCGAGGGAGCCGAGGGCTCGGAGCAGACATAAGGCGCACGCCCAGCCAGTGAGCAGGTAGAGCGAATGGCCAACCCCATCCCCAATCTTTTCCGGTTCCCGGAGCTCAAGGACCGGATTCTCTTCACCCTCTTCATCCTCCTCATCTACCGGGTCGGTGCCCACATCACCGCGCCGGGGGTGGACGTGGGGGCCCTTCAGGCCCAGTTCGGCCAGCTCGAGGGGACTCTCTTCGGGGTCT
>SKSR01000327.1 GCA_007122885.1 Gemmatimonadota bacterium | reverse complement strand
GACCTGCTCCACGACCGCCCGGACGTGGAGCTCGTTTCCCTCTTCTCCCCCGAACACGGTATCCGGGGCGACGCGGACCCGGGGGAGTCCGTGGATGACGGCGTGGACGAGCGGACCGGTCTCCCGGTCCGTTCCCTCTACGGGGAGACACGTCGACCGGCGCCGGAGGACCTGGAGGAACTGGATGTCCTCCTCTTCGACATCCAGGACGTGGGGGCCCGGTATTACACCTACATCTACACCATGGCCCTGGCCATGGAGGCGGCGGGCGAGGCCGACGTTCCCTTCGTGGTTCTGGACCGCCCGAATCCCATCGGGGGACATCTGGTCCAGGGGAACGTCCTGGACCCGGAGTTCTCCTCCTTCGTGGGGATGTACCCCATCCCCATGCGCCACGGGATGACCGTCGGCGAGCTGGCCCTCCTCTTCCGGAACCACTTCGGCGTGGAGGTAGAGCTTCACGTGGTCCCGGCGGACGGCTGGACCCGGACCATGCTCTTCGACGAGACGGGACTGCCCTGGATCCCCCCATCGCCCAACATGCCCTCTCTGGAGAGCGCCCTCCACTACCCGGGCCTGTGCCTCTTCGAGGGCACGAATCTCTCGGTGGGCCGAGGAACGGACCAAGCCTTCCAAGTCGTGGGCGCGCCCTGGCTGGTGGCCGAGGAGGTGGCCCTGAACATGAACCAGCAGGGAATCCCCGGCGTGTATTTCCAATCCACGACGATCACACCGGAGGACCCGGCCGACGGGAAGTTCGATGGGGTGGAGTTCCAGGCGGTGGAGCTCGTCATCGACAACCGGGACGTCTACGACCCCACCCTGGCGGCCGTGGTTCTCCTGGGTGAAATCCGACGCCTGGCGGGCCACGACTGGGGGTGGGAGCCCTCCCATTTCGATCGCTTGGCAGGAACGGACCGACTTCGGGACGGGATCGACAGGGGTCAGGATCCGCAGCGGCTCCGGTCCGGATGGGTGGCCGAGCTCCAGGGGTTTCTCGAATTGCGGGAGGAGTACCTCCTCTACCCTTGAGCCGCGATGCCGGGTGACGCCGTCGCCGGAACCCCGGATCACCGGATCAGGGTGAGCCCCACTCCTCCCAACCGCCCCCTCCGCACTCCTCGTCCACCTGCTCCAGGAAGCGGCGGTAGAGAGTCCGCGTGACGGGGCCCACCCGGCCGTCTCCCACTGAACGCCCGTCCAGCTCAACCGTGGGACGCACCTCGGTGGTGGTCCCCGTGAAGAAAAGCTCGGTGGCGTCCTCCAGCTCCCCGAGGGGGATGGGCCGTTCTTCCACCCTGAGACCCTCGGCGCGGGCCAGCTCCAGGACACATTCCCGCGTGACTCCGTGAAGGATCTGGTTCGAGGCCGGGTGGGTGACCAACGCCTCGCCGAAGACCACGAAGAGGTTGCTGTGTCCCCCCTCCAGGGCCAGCCCGTCACGGACCATGAGGGCGTCCGGGACTCCGGCCCTCCGGGCCGCCTCCTGGGCCAGGACGTTGGGCAGGAGGGCGATGGTCTTCACATCCGCCCTGCTCCACCGCTGGTCCGGAACGGTCACCGCCCCCCATCCCTCCTCCCACCGGCTCCGGGGGGTCCGGTCGTGGGCCTTGGCGTAGCCGTAGACCGTCGGGGACACCGGCTCTTCGGGAAAGTGGTGGGTCCTGGGGGCCACCCCACGGGTGAGTTGGACGTAGACCACGCTCGGGCGCCCGCGCGAGAGGCCGTTCCGCTCCAGGAGCTCCTGGTGGACCTCCGGAAGCCGGCTCGGATCGAAGTCGATCTTCAAGGCCTCCAGCCCCTTTCGGAGCCGGGTCATGTGCCGGTCCAGGCGGAAGAACCGGCCCCGGTAGGCGGGAGAGACCTCGTAGACCCCGTCGCCCAGGAGAAAGCCCCGATCCTCCACCGAAACCCGGGCTTCCTTCCGGGGGAGGAACGCGCCGTCCAGGTAGACTTCGTCACCGCCGGCGGCCTGTGCGCCGGCCGCCACTACGATCCCCGCCCCTTCTCGAGCCGGTCGAACTCCTCCAGGAGCTCGGCTTCGTGGATCATCCCATCGTCCCCTCCGCCGTCCTCACCGGCCTCCTCCACTTCGCCCTCGACGACCCGTCCTTCCTTCGACCGCTCGGCTCCTTTCTCGCCGGCCCCCAACCGGCGGCGCTCCTCCTCCTCTCCGGCTGGTAGGATTCCCATCTCCCGCTTGAGGGCCATGAGCCGCTCCTCCGTCTCCCCACTTCCGGCCTCGAGCTGGGCGAACTCGTCTTCCAAGGTGTCTCCCTGGAGGCTCTCGGTCACGTCGGCGGCGGCCAGGGTACGGCGCTCCGAGTCCTCGATCTGTTCGGCCACCCGATTGAAGGCCTCGAACGCGGACGTGTCCGAAAGCCCGGACATCGTCTCGTGGATACGGCGCTGGGCCTGGGCCCTCTTCTGTTTCGCGATGAGGAGGTTCCGCTTCCGCTTCGCCTCCTCGATCTTGTCGTTGAGCTGCTTGAGGGAGGCCTTGAGCTTCTCCGTCTCATCCGCCTGGGCCCGCCAGGTTTGCTCCAGGGCCCGGGCCCGGTCCTCGTGCTCCCGCTGACGGATGAGAGCCTGCTTCGCCAGGTCGTCCCGCCCTTCCTGGACGGCGAGCATGGCCCGCTGCTCCCAATCCCGGGCCTGCTTCACCTCGTCGTCGAGCTGAGAGCGCAGCTTCCGTTCGTCGGCGATGGCGGTGGCCACCTCCCGCTTCGCCTTGGTCAGCTGGTCGCGCATGTCCAGGATGACCTGGTTCAGCATCTTCTCCGGGTTCTCCGCCCGCGCGATCAGGTCGTTGATGTTCGACTTGAAGAGGCTCGAGATGCGATGAAAAATACTCATGGGCTCAGGGCTCCACGTCGACGGAGGCGAGGGTCTTGATTCGCTCCATGTGGCCCGAGGCCGCCATCTGGAGGCTTTCCAGGGAGGCCTGCAGGTCTTCCAAGGTGAGGGTCTCGAGCTGAAAGGTGTCGCTCAGGATCAGCTCTCCCTCTTCGATTCCGTAGGCTCCGTGCACCACGTCGGTGGCATTGAGCTCGAGAAGGGTCCGATAGAGCTTGTGTTGGGCGGCGGGGTCGCCGGCCAGGTCCATGACCTTCAAACGAAGGACCAAAAGGGGAGGGGAGTGGTGGACCACCACCGGGAATCCCTCCTCCCGGCTCCGTACGAGGAACATCCCTTCATCGATCTCCTCGTATTCCAGATCCATCCGGATCAGGTAGCTCTCCACGTCCTCTTTGTTCACCATACCCCCTCCACTGTTGGATGAGCCGGATGTCCGCCCGGCCCCGGGTGCCCTGGCGAGGGCCTGTGCGGCCACTGCCCCGCCGGACCTCGGAGGCCGGATCCCCCCTTACGCAAGGGAACCGCTCCTGGTTTCGGAGTCCGCCATCCCCAACGTATGACCGCTGCGAATCTCCTGCCACGATGACGCCCACGTTCGGAACCTCCACCTCTGTCGGGGAGCCGCGAAGGCGGTCCTTCGGATCCCGGGACGACGTCAAGCTACCGGCGTCCCCTCCAAGACCGGGACCAGGCAGGAGCCGGTGTGTGAACCGGCCTCCCGGGCTACGGCTTCCGGGGGCCCGGCGGCCACGATCCGGCCTCCGGCCTCTCCACCCTCCGGACCCAGATCGATGATCCAGTCGGCGGTCTTCACTACCTCCAGGTTGTGCTCGATGATCACCACCGTGTTTCCTCGATCCACGAGCCGGTGAAGAACCTGGAGCAGGAGGCGGACGTCCTCGAAGTGCAGGCCGGTGGTAGGCTCGTCGAGGATGTAGACCGTCTCCCCGGTGGCCCTCTTGGAGAGCTCGGACGCCAGCTTGACCCTCTGTGCCTCCCCTCCCGAGAGGGTGGTGGCCGCCTGACCGAGCTGGATGTAGCCCAGCCCCACGTCCGCCAGGGTCTCCAGACGACCCCGGATCCGGGGTACGGCGTGGAAGAATTCCAGTGCGTCGGCCACCGTCATCTCGAGAACGTCGGCGATGTTTTTCCCGCGGTAGTGGACGTCCAGGGTCTCCCGGTTATACCGCTTCCCTCGACAGACATCGCAAGCTACGTAGACGTCCGGGAGGAAGTGCATCTCGATCTTCACCAGCCCTTCGCCGGAGCACGCCTCGCACCGTCCTCCCTTCACATTGAACGAGAACCGCCCTGGGGCGTAGCCACGGATCTGGGACTCGGGGAGCTCGGCGAAGAGCTCTCGGATCGGGGTGAACAGCCCCGTGTAAGTGGCCGGATTGGAGCGGGGGGTCCGACCGATGGGGGACTGATCCACCTCGATCACCTTGTCCACCCGGTCCAGGCCCTCGACCCCGTCGTGGGCGAGGGGAAGGGTTCGGGAGCGGTGGAGCTTCCGGGCCAGGGCCCTGTAAAGGGTATCGTTCACCAGCGTGGACTTACCGGACCCGCTCACGCCGGTTACGGCGATGAAGGTCCCCAGCGGGAGCTCCACGTCGACGGAGCGGAGGTTGTGACCGCGGGCTCCACGGAGGGTGAGGAACCTCTCCGGGTCCGGGGCTCTCCGATCGTCGGGAACCGGCACCTCCCGCTCCCCCCTCAGGTACGCACCCGTAAGGGAGTTCGGCTCCGCCAGTACCGCCTCCAAAGGCCCGGACGCCACGACCTTCCCCCCTTCTCGACCTGCACCGGGCCCCAAGTCCACCACGTGATCCGCCGCCCGGATGGTGTCCTCGTCGTGCTCCACCACGATGACCGTGTTCCCCAGGTCCCGGAGAGCCTTCAGGGTGGCCAGAAGTCGGTCGTTGTCCCGGGGGTGCAGCCCCACGGACGGTTCGTCCAGGATATAGAGGACACCCACGAGACGGCTCCCGATCTGGGTGGCCAAGCGAATCCGCTGTCCCTCCCCTCCGGAGAGCGTGTCGGCAGAGCGCCCCAGGGTCAGGTAGCCGAGCCCCACGTCTTCCAGAAAGTGAAGGCGATCCACCACCTCCTTGAGGATGGGTCCGGCCACCACCGCCGGGAGGGGCGGGTACGGCCCTTTCCCGTTTCCCCGGCTCCCCTCCCCGTCCACCGGAAGGTCGGAGAAGAAGCGAACGGCATCGCTCACGGAGAGACCCGCCACCTCTCCCAGGGAACGCCCGGCCACGGTCACCGCCAGGGTTTCGGGCCTGAGCCGCGATCCCTGGCAAACCCCGCAGGTGTGTTGGGTCATGAACTCGTCGAGCTGACCGCGGACGGCATCGGATCGGGTCTCCCTGTACCTGCGCTCCACCTGGGCCAGCACGCCGTCCCACGCCTCCACGTAGCGGTCCTCCTTCCCGTCCTTCCTGTACGGAAAGGCGATCTTCATCCGACCCGACCCCTCCAGGACGGCGTGGCGAGCTTCCGGGGACAGATCCTTCCACGGGGCAGCGGGATCGAACTCGTATGCCCGAGCCAACCCGGGCACGACCGAGTTCCGAAGGTGTCCGGAGGGCTCCCCCCACGGGAGGATCACCCCCTCCAAAACGGAGAGGGACTCATCACCCAGGACGAGCTCCGGGCTCACCTCCTTACGCGTGCCGAGCCCACCGCATTCCTCACAAGCTCCGTACGGCGAGTTGAAGGAAAACTGCCGAGGCTCCAGCTCCGGAAGGCTCACGCCGCAATGGGCGCAAGCGTATTGTTCGCTGAAGAGGTGGTCCCGAACCCGGCCGTCGCCGTGCTCCAGAACCTCCACCACTCCCCCGGCGGTCCGGAGAGCAGTCTCCACCGAATCGGCGATCCGGTCCCGGTCGCCGGCCCGGACCACGAGCCGGTCCACCACGATGGAGACGTCGTGGTTTTCGTACCGGTTCAGGGACGGGGGATCGGCCAGGTCATGGATCTCCCCGTCCACCCGGACCCGGACGAAGCCGTCCTTCCGGGCTCGCTCGAAGAGGTCCCGGAACTCCCCCTTCCGGCCCCGAACCAGCGGCGCGAGTACCTGGATCCGGGTGCCTTCGTCGAAATCCAGGATCCGGTCCACGATCTGGGAAGCGGACTGACGGATCACGGGGCGCCCGCACTCCGGACAGTGCGGCGTTCCGGTGCGAGCCCAGAGGAGGCGGAGGTAGTCGTACACCTCCGTCACCGTCCCCACGGTGGAGCGAGGATTCCGCGAAAGGGGCCGCTGCTCGATGGAAATGGCCGGGGAGAGCCCCTCCAGGGAGTCCACGTCCGGCTTTTCCATGAGCCCCAGGAATTGCCGTGCGTACGCGGAGAGGGACTCCACATAACGGCGCTGACCCTCGGCGTAGATCGTGTCGAAGGCCAGGGACGATTTTCCGGAGCCCGAGATGCCCGTGACGACGGTGAGCTTCTCCCGTGGAAGCTCCACCGTGACGTTCTGGAGATTGTGCTCTCGAGCTCCCCGGACCACCAGGAACCCGGAGCTCACGGTCGTCCCCGGCTCCGAAGGGTCGAACGGCTCAGAGGCCCTCCCTCTCCAGCTCCCGCAGGCGGTCGATCCGGTCCTCGGTGGAGGGGTGGGTACGGAAGAGGTTCATCATGGCCTGGCCCCGTCCACTCCCCAGGGGGTTCACGATGCAGAGCTGGGCGGCGGCCGGGTTGACCTCCATGGGAATCCGCTTGGCCGTTTCCTCCAAACGGCGGAGGGCGTTGGCCAATCCCCGGGGGCTTCCGGCGATCATGGCCCCCGTCCGGTCCGCCTGGAACTCGTTCTGACGGGAGATTGCCATCTGAACGATCATGGCGGCCAGGGGCGCCACGATGGACATGACGATGATGGCGATGGGATTCTGGTCCCCGCCCCGTCCGCCGGTGAAGATCACCCCCCAACGGGCCACGCTGGCCAGGAGGGCGATGGCTCCGGCCATGGTGGCCGCCATGGTGGAGACGAGCATGTGCCGGTGCTTGATGTGGGCCAGCTCGTGGGCGATGACCCCCTCCAGCTCCTTCGGGTCCACCAAACGGAGGAGACCGGCCGTCACGCAGACCACCGCCTTCTTCGTGTTCCTTCCGGTGGCGAAGGCGTTCGGCTGGTCGGACGGGGCGATGGCCACGGTGGGCATGGGGAGCTCCGCGCGCTGGCGAAGCCGGTCCACCATACGGTAAAGCTCCGGAGCGTCCTCGGGCCCCACCACTTTGGCCCGGTACATCTTCAAAACCGCCCGATCGCTGAACCAGTACATACCGAAGTTCATGGCGGCGGCCAGAATGAAGAAGAGCACCGCTCCCTGCGGGCCGCCGAAATAGGCTCCCAGGACCACGACCAAGGCCGTGAGCCCCGCCATGAGCGTGAAGATCTTCGCGTACTGGATCATATCTCGTCCCCCTCTTTTTCCTATCGATCCCAGGGAACCCCGGCAACGCTCGGCTACGCCGGCGGCCACCGAAGGCCCTATCCCTCACCTCTTCTCTGCGTCCACCACCCGGCCCGACCGTCCAACCTCAAGGGCCGGGTGGGGATGTAGCCATTGCTGTTACCCGGAACGGACGGCCGGGTGCCCCCCTGAAGCCACTCGAGACCGAGACACTCTCCACCTATCTGCTGCGCCCCGTGCCTGAGCCCCCCACCTGGCGCTCCATCACCATCCCCACTCACGGAAGATGGAGAGGCCGGCCACCTTGGAGAAGCGCACCCCGAGCTCACCGAACCCTCCCACTCCCTCCCGGGAGAAGCGATCCTCGAAGACTCCCTCGAGCATCCACTGGTCCGCGAACCGCCACTCGGCCCGGGCCCCCGGGACTTGGTTCTGGCCCGTGGGGCCAAGTCCCGTGAGGGGCCTGAGAACCAAAGCCAGGAAAAGGTCCTGTCCCACGTATTGGCCCACTTCGATCTGGGTCTCGGCGAAGGTCCCCGCCAGACCGCGGGAATCCATGCCGGGCCCCACTCGTGCCTGGGTAATGGCGAAGTAATCCAATCCCACCTCCTGCGCCACTGCAGTCCCGAGCTGCGTAGCCAGCGTCCCCAGGCCCATGGTGACCCCCGCGCCGGCGGCGCCCTGCAAGATCGAGGTCTCACCCGCCCCCAACGCGTGCCCTGGGCGACCGAAGAGGAGGTAGCTGATGAGATCCGCCTCCGCGATGGGAGGCTGGGCTTCCGATGTGAGCCGGACTCGGGGTGACTCCAAAGTGCCCTCCACCGAAGCCACGATATCCAAGGGCTCTCCCCCCTCCCGACGAAGTCGGTTCACTGCCCGGATGTCCAGGCTGGGGTTGAGTCCCGGCGTTCCCACGAACTCGACGGTTCCTTCCTGGACCTGGAAGTTCCTTCCCACCACCGAATACGATCCGCGGATGGGCTCCAGACTCCCCACCAGGATCACCTCCCGGCTCGGGCGGTCGTAGGTGGCGATGAGCTCGCCTCCCATCTCCACGTTCATATTCCGACCGCGAAGCCACAGGTCGCGAGCCACATCCAGGTCCACGTCCACTCGCAGGTTCCGAAGGAAGGGGTTTTCCGGGGGAACGAAGACCCGCTGATCCGCCACGACGGTGGTGTCCACCACGTCGAAGAACGCCGGATCCGTCAGGTCCACCACCTCTGCGGTTCGGGCGAACTCCTCCAAGAAAAGCGTCCCCTGTTCCACCCGGACGTTTCCACTCACCCGGGGCCTCGTGTAACGTCCGTCCAGCTGGATCTCTCCGCCCACACGAGCCGTCACGTCACGCCGATCCACGGCCTGGAACCCGGCGGCGCGCACCTGGAGATCGAAGGTGGGGTCGTCGATCTCCTCCATCCGGATCGAGCCCTGGACCTGTCCGCTCCCCCGGGACCGCATCTCGCCCCGAACCTGGATGGTTCGATCCGGAGCCAGCGCCAGCTCGGCCATCACCCCGGTGGGCCGGAGTCCTAGTTCGGGAAGTGAAAAGGCTCCGTCCCGGAGGGTCACCGACCCGGAAGGGCGGGGATCCCGGGGAGTCCCGGTGACGGAGACCTCCGCGTTCAATACCCCCACCATGTCGTCGACCCCCTCAAGGAAGCCCAAGACCGAAGCCGCCGGAACGTCGTCGGCTCGAACCGTCAGCTCCATGGCTTCTTCGGGGAAGCGATCTTCCACGGTCTGGAAGGACAGATCGACCGGAAAGGAACCGGAGACGCTCAAAGGTCTCCGGTCGGCGAAAAGGGCTTCCCCCTGTCCGGAGATCTGGCGATCCCGGTACCCGAAGCTCAGGTCCAGGTCCGAAAGGGTCATTCCTTCGTAGTCCAACCCGTCGAGCCCCACCCGGCCCGACATGATCGGTTCCTCCAGAGTCCCGCCCACATCCAGGACCAGGTCCACCAGCCCTTCCATATCCGCGTCGGATTGGGCCAGGGTCAGGAGGCGTGACAGCGCGAGAGAGGAAAGCTCCAGGTGGAATCCAGCTTCCTCTCCTTCCTTGAGGGGCACCACACCCTCCGCCAGAACTCTCATGGGCGTATCCCCCGTGCTCTCCATCCCCAGGGGATCCAGGGTGAAACGCTCGGGGGTCCACGCCACCGAAGTGGGCTCCCCCATGTACCACTCCACATCGTCGAACCGGAAGGACAGGTCCTCCACGTGCGCCCGGCCACCCACCGAATCGAGCTGGAAGGTCCCGCCCAGGCGGTACTCCTCCCGAGGAGTCGGATGGAGTACCAGGTTCGCACGCCCCGCCCCGTCCGAGGCGTAGCCCAGATCCAGGAGGAGGGAATCCACCGCCCGGTCGGCGATGAGCCCTCCCTCGGCCCGGAGGTTTCCTTCCACGGACCAAGGAGCCTCCGGGAGACCCGCTGTGGAGAATTCGCTCCGGATCCGGGAGATCCGGTGCGTTCCCCACTGGCCCTCCGAAACCTCCAGCCAGCCTTCGGCCGAGAACGTCTGGAGACCTCCCTGGAGGAAGAGCTCTCCGGAAGCCCGCCCCTCCACATCCACCTCTTCCTGGAACTGGAGAGTGTCGGGCTCCACGTCCTGCATCCGGAGCGCTTCCTCTTCCAGAAGAGTGAGCGTATCCCGAGCGATGGGCTCGTGCCCCAGAACGATCGGCCGCAGACCGGCCAGGGACGGAGCTTCCCACCGCACGGTCATCTCGCCCTCCGGTGCTTCCTCCCGCAGGGCGAAGCTCCCCTCCCCCGAGGCCTCCCCCACGCTGGTTCCTACGAAGAAACGCTCCAGGCGCGCCAGACCGTCCTCCGCGAAGATTTCCAGGTCGGCCACGTCCACGTCCAGTCCCCCCACGTGGGAGTCCTCGAACTCGGCCCGGGCTTGGCCGTGGAAGAGGGCCAGCTCACGCCCTCCCCCGTCCACCTCCACGCGACCGGTGAGCACCGTGGGCTCCGGCATCTCCGTCCAGAGGCGGGAGACCTGGAGATCCCGGGCCTCCGCTGTCAGCCGGTATCTCCGCCCCGGGTCGTTGGCATCGAAACGAGCTCCCAGGGCCATGGGACCGCCGGTAGTCTCCAGGACGGACTCCACGGACAGGTCGGCCATCGGCCCCTCCACGCGAACCGATCCGGTCAGCTCCCCTTCCAAGGGAAGGTCCGGCTGGTACCGGGCCACGGTGGCCAGGGAAAGAGGGTTCATCGAACCTTCCACGTCGAAGCGAACCTCCTCCCCGTCCTCGACCGTGCCCGACGCCCGGACCCGCGACTGTCCACCGGTTTCCGGGTCGTGAAACAGCTCCCCGGCAAAGCGTACGCCCTCTCCCACCCTCCCGGTGGCCGACAGGGTCACCGAGCCATAGCCGTCCAGCGGCACATCCGGGGCGAACCGTCCCACCCACTCATACCGAAAGGGATCGGCGACCAGGGCCAGGTCGGTGACGCCCAGGGGCTCCTCCAGGTGAAGGGTACCCGAAAAACGGGCTCGCGAGGCACCATGATCGCTCTCGAGATCCAGAAAGGTCAGGTCCCCTTGCGTTTCCAGGGCCCGTAGGGGACCCGATGCGGCGATCTCTCCGGCCACCTCGGCGTTGGCGGGCAGGGGCTCGTCCAACCATGGGTCCAGGAAGGCCAAGTGGAAGGGCTCGAGCACCAGCTCCGTGTCCACGAAGCGGAGCTCGTCGGCCAGATCCAGCCCGAGCGCACCCCGGACCCGGTTTCCGTTCGCCTCCACTTGGAGCTCTCGGGCCCTGATCTCCAGAGCTCCCAAGGGTCCCCGGATCTGCAGCTCCGCGCTGCCCGAGCTTTCGGGAAGGCGGTCGTCCACCCAGCGGAAATCGGCGAGATCCAACGCGGCGAGCCGGAGCTCCAGGTCCAGCTCCGCAGTGTCCCCGGTCAACCATTGAAGCGTCCCCGACGTCCGGGTTCCGGGAAAGTGCAGCCGCTCCGCAGCCACCACGATCGCCCCCTCGTCCCTATGGACCACACCGGCGAACTCGTCCACGCGGAACGGATCCTGGAGGACCTCTCCCACGAACGAGAGGCTCTCGACGCGGATCAACTCGCCCGTTCGGCCAGGCTCGAGCACGGAGACCTCGTCCAACCGGCCATTCACCTCCCGGAAGGAAATCACATGGAAGAGCGCGCCGGTGTCCGGATCCTCCTCGATCCGGAAGGGAGCGTCCGGTCCCTCCTCGTCCTTCACCGCCATCCGCTGCTCGTAACGCCCGTCGTGAACGGAGAGGCGACGCAAGGCCAGTCGGACTTCGTGGGGCTCCTCGGGTTCCGGAGGCCCGACCTCCTCCGTGGGCTCTTCGCCCACCCGGAAGATTCGCTCCACGTTCGTCCGCTCCTGGCCGTGCATCCGCTCCAAAGTGACCTCCGGCCCCCAAACGTCCACCGGAACGAGGACGAAGTCCCTCCTGAGAAGGTCCCTGTACGAATACTGGACGCGTACGGAGTCCACCTGCAGGAAGGGGCGCCCCTCCGGATCCGCCACCTCCACACCTTCAAGGAGGGCCCCGTGGAGGAGCCCGTCAGAGCGGATCCCCTCCACACGGACGGTCCCATCGATGCGCTCCTGCACCTGGTTC
>SKSR01000303.1 GCA_007122885.1 Gemmatimonadota bacterium | reverse complement strand
TCCGTCCAGGCGGGGGAGTTGGAGGTCCAGGAGGACGAGCTGGGGGAAAGCCTCGCCCAGCTCCGTGGAGCCGTCTCCATGGAGGATGTCCAGGGCCTCCACCCCGTCCCGGGCCACTACGATCCGGTTGGCCAGCTTGGCCTTCTGGAAGGCGCGGAGGGTGAGGATCACATCGTCCTCGTTGTCCTCCACCAGAAGAATCACCGTCTCGTTCATGCACGACCTCCTCGCCGGGTCCGTGGGGTGGGTCGGGGCTCAGGCCTCCCTGTGGGTACGGTCGGGTCCGACCTCGGCCAGGGACCGAGGCGTCTCCAAGCGCTCGTCCGGCATCCCTACAGTGAAGCGGAAGGCGGCTCCCTCCCCAGGGGCGCCGGTGGCCCGGATCCGCCCTCCGTGCCGGTGGATGATCCGCTGTACGGTGGCCAGCCCGATCCCGTGGCCGGCGAACTCGTCCTCCCGGTGGAGGCGCTGGAACGGGGCGAAGAGCTTGTCCGCGTACCTGGAGTCGAAGCCGGCGCCGTTGTCCCGGATCTCCACCGCCGGCTCCCCCAGCTCCTGGGCGGCCAGGACCTCCACCGTGGGCTCCTCCACTCCCTCCGTGAACTTCCAGGCGTTTCCCAGGAGGTTCTCCAGGACGATCCGGAGGAGGCGGCGGTCCCCACGGAGCACGATTTCCGGATCCACCTGGAGCCGAACGGAATGGTGGGGCCACTGTTCCCGGAGCTCCTCCACCACCTCCCGGGCCAGCTCGCTCAGATCCACGTCGGTGAGCTTAAGGTCCCCCCGGCTCAGCCGCGAGAGGCGGAGGAGATCGTCCAAGACCCTCCCCATCCGCTGGCTCGCCCGCCGGATCCTCCTCAGATAGTCCAACCCCGTCTCGTCCAGCCGGTCCCCGTAATCCTCCAACAGGGCCTGGCTGAAGCCGTCCAGGGCCCGGAGGGGCCCCTTGAGATCGTGGGAGACGGAGTAGGTGAAGGCTTCCAGCTCCTCCAGGGCGGCCCGGAGGGAGGCGGTCTTCCGGGCCACCTCCAGCTCCAGGGCCCCATCCCCCTCCCGGCCGGTCGGATCCTCGGACACTATTCCTATCCCCTCCGCGAAGACCGGTCGCCTGCTTGCTCCTGAGCGCCCCCGACCCGGCTCCCGGCGGGGGCGCTCCCACCGAACCACATCCATTCGATGGCCCGGTAGAGGAGCTCGTGAGCGCTGTCGATCCGGAGCGTGCGCATGATGTTGGCCCGGTGGGCCTCCACGGTCTTGGCGCTGATCTCCAGGCGCCGCGCGATCTGTCGGGTGGTGCACCCTTCGCCCAAGAGGCGGAAGACCTGGAGCTGCCGGTCCGTGAGGGCGGCTGCGGGATGGGTCGCTCCCGGCTGCCGAAGCCGGAAACCCCGTTCCAGGAGGGACCCACGGAGCTCCTCGCTCACGAAGACCCCTCCGGCGGCCACGGTCTGGATGGCCCGGAAGAGCTCCTCCACAGGGTCCGATTCCAGGAAATAACCCGAGGCTCCCGCCGCCAGGATCCGTTCGGCGAAGACGGGGTCGGACCGACCCGAAAGCGCCAACACCCGAGGGCGGTCCTCCCTCCGCACCAGGGCCCGGGATATAGCCCACCCTTCCTCCGGGGCAGCGTCCACACCCACGATGGCCACATCGGCACCGGCCCGGTCTATGATCTCCGAGATCCTTCCCTTGCTCCCCCCTTCGAAATCCCCTCGCACCGTGAAGGCGCCTCGGCTCTCGAGGAAGAAGGCAAGGCTCCGGCGAACCAGGGTCCTCTGGTCCACCAGGACTACGTTCAGTCCCGAGTCGGACGAGGAGTCGTATCGGTCGTCGTCGGGTTGGCTCATGGACCACCTTGTGACCAACGGGGGCGACCCGCCGCCCGGGGTGACGGGGCAAGCGCTCTCTGCAGGGGTCAACATGCCCCCAGAATAGAAGGAAGGGAGCCGCCGTGACATCGGGATTTCCCCCGCTATGGGATAGGGAAGTCCCCCTAGGTGACGGTGGGCCCTCCCCATCCGGGCCCCGGCCCGGTGCCCCCGGTCCGGCGGTGCCTCCGCCACCGCCCGGGTCGGACGCCTCGGAAATGGGACGAAGCTCCAAACGTCCGGACGGGTAGGCGCTCTTCCCCGGGGGGGAACGGAAGAGCGCCGGAGACGGAATCGATAGGGCTCCTGCTTCGGTGGCCCCTACACCACGGTGGCTCGGTTGTTGCAAGCGCTCCCCCGTCCCCCTTTCCACTTCCACCAGCGCACGCCACCCCACCCCTGGGAACCGGCCCCTGGCCGTGGGAGTAGCTCTAGGGCCGTCCGGTCCGGCTGCCGGTCCACGTTCCCCCTGCTTCGAGATCCATGGCGAGCGCACCCACGGGCACCATCCAGGAAGAGGAAGCCCTGGGGAAGGCCTACGACGGCCGCCTCATGCGAAGGCTCCTGGGCTACCTGGGCCCTTACAAGTGGCGGGTGGCGGCGGCGGTGACCCTTCTGGTGGCCGGCGCGGGCCTCCAAATCGTGGGCCCGTGGCTCGTGGCCATCGCCCTGGACGACGCGGTGCCGCAGGGGGATGGCCGTCTCCTCTCCATCCTGGCCATCGCGTACCTCACCGCCGCGGTCCTCACCTTCGTCCTGGAATACGGGCAGGCCCTCCTGACCACCTGGCTGGGCCAGAAGGTCATGTACGACCTTCGGATGGAGATCTTCGGCAAGCTCCAGAGCCTGGACCTCCAGTTCTACGACCGGAACCCGGTGGGCCGGCTCATGACCCGGATCACCTCGGACGTGGAGACCCTGAACGAGCTCTTCAGCTCGGGGGTCGTGGCCATCTTCGGGGACCTTTTCACCCTGATCTTCATCGTGACCGCCATGCTGCTGCTGGACTGGCAGCTCGCCCTGGTCACCCTCTCGGTCATGCCCCTGGTGGCCCTGGCCGCCTTCATATTCCGGGCCCGGATCCGGAGCGCCTACCGGGACATCCGGCTCCGCCTGGCCCGCCTGAACGCCTTCATCCACGAGCGGCTCACGGGGATCCAGGTGGTCCAGCTCTTCAACCGGGAGGAGCGGGACGGGGAGCGGATGGAGGAGATCAACCGGAGCTACCTGGACGCCCACCTCCGCTCCATTACCTATTACGCCCTCTTCTTCCCCATCATCGAGCTCTTCACGGCGATCGCCCTGGCCCTGATCATCTGGTACGGGGGCATGTCCATCCTGGAGGGAACCACCTCCGTGGGGGTGGTCACGGCCTTCCTCCTCTACGCCCGCCGGTTCTTTCGCCCTATCCAGGATCTATCGGAGAAGTACAACGTCCTCCAGGCGGCCATGGCCTCCTCCGAGCGGATCTTCAAGCTTCTGGACCGGGCCCCGGCCATCCGGGAGGCGGATGAGCCCGCCGAGCTCCCGGACCCCGTCCGAGGAGAGATCGAGTTCCGGGACGTCTGGTTCGCGTACACGGAGGGGGAGGAGGGTCCGGAGTGGGTCCTCGAGGGGGTGAGCTTCCACGTGGCGCCCGGCGAGCGGGTGGCCGTGGTGGGCCACACCGGAGCGGGCAAGACCACGCTGGTGAACCTCCTCATGCGCTTCTACCAGCCCCAGCGAGGCGAAATCCTCCTGGACGGCGTGCCCATCTCCTCCCTCTCCCTGGAGGATCTCCGGAGCTGCATCGGCCTCGTCCTCCAGGACGTCTTCCTCTTCAGCGAGGACGTGGCGTACAACGTTCGGCTGGGGAACGGAAGGATCTCGGACGCCCGGATCGAGGCCGCCGCCCGGGAGGTAGGAGCCCACGACTTCGTGGCCAAGCTCCCCCAGGGATACCACGAGCCCCTTGGGGAGCGGGGTCTGAATCTATCGGTGGGGGAACGGCAGCTCGTCTCCTTCGCCCGGGCCCTGGCCTACGATCCGGCGATCCTCGTCCTGGACGAAGCCACCAGCTCGGTGGACTCGGAGATCGAAGCACGAATCGAGGCGGCCACCCGCAGACTCATGGAGGGAAGGACCTCCATCGTTATCGCCCACCGTCTCTCCACCGTCCAGGATGCGGACCGGATCCTGGTCTTCCATCACGGCGAGCTCCGGGAGGAGGGCACCCACCACGAGCTCCTGGCCCGCGGGGAGCTCTACGCCCGCCTCCACGAGCTCCAGTTCGCCACTCCCGGGGAAGCCCACTAGCGCTGACCGCACGGCCGGGAGGTCGGCCGGCTGGATGATGGTGCGCGGCCTGGCCGGGTGGGTTTCCAGCGCCGCGGACGGGTTCCTACTCAGGCGCCTGGACCTCGGGGGGCGTCTTGCCCGGAGACCCAACCCGCTCCTTCAGGAGGCCGTGGAGGACCTCCGCCGACCGGACAGCGGCCCCCCGGTGCCGCTCCACGTACCGGCGGGCCCGCTCCGACGCCTCCTCCCTGGCCCCCTCGTCCCGGAGCCAACGGGCCAGGGCCTCGGCCAGGCTTTCCGGATCCCTCACCACCGAGCCCCCCCCTTCGTCCACCAGCTCGGAGGCCGCCCGGGCGTTCTCGTGACGGGGGCCGAAGAGGACGGGGGACCCGGCGGCGGCGGGCTCCAGGACGGAATGGAGGCCATGCCGATGGAAGCCCCCGCCCACGTAGGCCACCTGGCCCAACGTGTAGAGTTCGGCCAGAACGCCCACCCGGTCCACCACCACGTCGTCCACTTCGCCTTCCACCGTCCCTTCCTCCACACGGGACAACGGCTCCGCCGACCGACCCATTTCGCGGAACCCCTGGAGCAAGTCCTCCACGTGATTCGGCGTGGGTTCGTGGGGCGCCACCACGACCCGCAGCCCCGGAATCTCCTTCCCCACGATCCGCAGGGCCGGGAGAAGCACCTCCTCGTCCGCCGGCCACGTGGACCCGGCCACCACCGTGGGGCGCTCCGCGTCCCTGAGGAGATGCAAATGGGGCGCATCCTCGTCCAGGGCCTCCACCCGGCCGATGGCCGAGTCCACCGCCGGATCCCCCGTCACCTCCACCGCTTCCGCCGCCACCCCCAACCTCCGAAAACGCTTCCCATCTTCCTCGGCTATGGCCAGGACCCGGTCCAGGGCCCCGAAGGCCGGAGCCAGGAAACGCCGCGCAGGGCCTCGGAGGCGTCGGGCCCCGGGGGGCAGGGTGGCCGCCACCAGGACCGTGGGGATCCCCCGGTTCCGGGCTTCGGTGACGAGGATGGGCCAGACCTCCGTCTTCGTGAAGGCCAGGAGGTCCGGGCGGAGGTGGTCCAACAGGCTCCCCATCTCGGGACGAGTGTCCCACGGAAGGTAGCCGCCGGCGTGGATGGGCATCCGGTGGAGCATTTCCTCGGCCGAGGGGGAGAAGAAGGTGTAGGCGAGCTGCAGCTCGGGCTCGAGCTCCATGAGGGCGTTCATGACGGCCCGCGCCTGCAAGCTCTCGCCCACCGAAGGTGCGTGGAACCACGCCACCGGACGGCCTTCCTCCCGGTACTCCCTCCCCCAGTCCCGTAGGGCCCGGCCCGACACGATGCGGCCCCGAATCCCCCGGCCCACCTTGGACCGGTTCCAGAGGCCGAGGGGCGGCGAGAGCCCCTGCAGACAGCGAAGGGCCAGATCGTATGCGCGGTAGGATAGGGGCATTGAGCGAGCATAGGCCGGACCACGGGCCCGAGACAAGCCCTCGCCCGGGGGAGCGGGGGCCGGGAGGAGGGGTATCGGTCGGGAGGCGAAGCGCGCTGAACCACAGGCGGCAGACGGACTGCGCGGCAAGCGGCCGGCGGCCTGCGCCGGAGGCGGCCGATGGGCTGGGCCGCAATGGACCAACGCCCCGGGCCACGGGCCGCCGACAAACTGGGCCGGAGGCAACCGAGACCCTTGGATTTCGGCGCGACACCGTGCGAATCGCCTCCCCGGCGCCGACGGCGCTTCTCGCAACGACGCTCTCCCACCGGAGGTTCCATGCACTTCCAAGTCACCGTGCGGTACGGCACCCGGATTCAGAGCTACCACATGGCCACCGTGGAGGCGGAGGACCTGCCGTCCGCCCTGGTGAAGGCCGCCGAGGCCATACCGGAGGCGGTCGCCCGCGAGGCGGACCTGGCCGAGGTCCGACCCGCCGCCCCATCCGAGGATCGGCCCGCCCGGGAGCTATGACGGGCCGGACCCCTTCGGGTGATGGGGCACGACGGCTCGCCCATCGCCGGGGCAGCCTCCCGGCTCGGAACCTGATCCGGATCCTGGGGTCCCGACCCGACGGGCCCCGACAGGTCGATTCGATCCTCACACCTTCCGGAGACCGATGGACGAACCCTGGATGATCTACTACGAGGAGCTCCACGAGCGGGGAGAGGAGATCCCCGACTCGGAGGGCGGCGGAGTCGAGGAGATGGCGGAGGTGGCGCACGAGGCCCACGAAGCCACGGTGGACCGACTGGTGAATCAGTTGGACTGGGACGAGGAGGACGCCCTCGAGATCACGAGGAACTTCGGACGCACACTGGAACAGTGGATCGAGGAGAAGGTCTCGGACTGGGACGATCTCCGGGACCGCCTGGAAGAGGACCAGCAGGAGTGGGAAATCCTCAAGGAAGGCCCCTAACCGGGCCGGGGAGGGTCCCCGCCCGAGGCGAAGCAGGACCCGGGCGGGGGGGCTGGATCCTCCTGGGCCTGACGGGCCTCCTCCTGATCGGCGGGTGTTCCCCCGTCTACGTGGCCCGGGCCGGGCTGGCCCAGGCCCAGCTCCTGGCGGGCCGCACCCCCATTCCCCAGGTCATCAACGACCCGGCCACCGATCCGGAGATCCGGGACAAACTCCTCTTCGCGTGGGAGGCTCGCCGCTTCGCGGTGGATGAGCTGGAGCTGGACGCCGGGGAGGCCTACACCACCACGGTGGAGCTGGAGTCCGACACCCTGGCCCTGGTCCTCTCGGCCGCCGAGCGGGACCGCCTGGAGGCGGTCACCTGGTGGTTCCCCATCGTGGGCCGGGTCCCCTACCGGGGCTATTTCTCCGAAGGCGAGGCGTTCCGGGAACGGGACCGCCTGGAGGAGCGCGGATACGACACCTACCTCCGGCCCACCGCGGCATTCAGCACTTTGGGCTGGTTCGCCGATCCCCTTCCCTCCATCCTCCTCCGTCGGGACACGGTGGACCTGGTGGACACGGTCCTACACGAGCTGTCCCACGCCCATCTGTTCATTCCGGGGGAGGGAAGGTTCAACGAAAGCTTCGCCACCTTCGTGGGAGGGGCAGGGGCCGCCCACTTCTTCTGCACCCGCCCGGGGGGCGGACCGGGCACCGTCCTCTGCCGGCGGGCCCGGGAGCGGTGGGCCGACGCCATGGACTTCAGCCGGTTCATGGACGAGCTCATGGCGGAGGTGGAGGGCCTCTACACTCGGGACGACCTGAGCCGGGAAGAAAAGCTGAGCACAAGGGAGACCCTCTTCCGGGACGCCCGGGCGCGGTTCCGGGACGAGGTGCAACCGGCCTTTCGGGCAAGCGGGTACCAGGCCTTCCTCACCCGCCCCCTGAACAACGCCACCCTCCTTTCCTGGAGGCTCTATTACCATCGCCTCCCGGACTTCCAGCGACTCCTGGACGAGCATGGGGGCGACCTGGCCGAGACGATCCGGACCCTGTCCCGGGAGGCCCCGGCGGCCGACGACCCCTTCCAGATCCTGCCCGCGGACGGCTGATGGAATCGCGCCGTTCCTCCGAGCGTTCCGACAGAGGTGTCCGAAGGGCCGCTGGAGTTGTTGTAAACCCCCGAAGGGATCTTTAGCTTACCCATCCTATGAGCGGATCGGAACGAGAGGCGTACGCGCCGTCGGAGGTGGAGGCGAAGTGGCAGAGCCGGTGGGAGGAGTCCGGAACGAACTCCTTCTCCCAGGAGGAATTGGCCCACGCCCCCCACCCGTACTACAACCTCATGATGTTTCCCTACCCTTCGGCCGAAGGCCTCCACGTGGGGAACATCTACGCATTCACGGGAGCGGACGTCCACGGCCGCTTCCAGCGTCTCCAGGGGAAGAACGTCTTCGAACCCATCGGGTTCGACGCCTTCGGAATCCACTCGGAGAATTTCGCGCTCCAGGTGGGCGTCCATCCCATGGAGCTCATCCCCCGGAACGTGGAGAACTTCACCCGGCAGCTTCGCCGGATCGGGGGGATGTTCGACTGGGCCCACACCGTGGACACGACCCAGCCGGACTACTACCGGTGGACCCAGTGGCTCTTCATCCAGCTCTACGAGGGGGGCTTGGCGGAGCGGAAGGAAGCCCCCGTGAACTGGTGTCCGTCCTGCATGACCGTCCTGGCCAACGAGCAGGTGGTGGCGGGAGCGTGCGAGCGATGCGACACCCCGGTGGAGCAACGGCGGATCGCCCAGTGGTTTTTCCGGATATCCGACTACGCGGAACGCCTCCTGGAGAACCTGGACCGGATCGACTGGTCCGAGACCACGAAGAAGGCCCAGCGCAACTGGATCGGACGGAGCGAAGGGGCCACCCTTCGCTTTCCCCTGGCGGACGGGTCGGAGGAAGGGTTGGAAGTCTTCACCACCCGGCCGGACACCGTCTTCGGGGCCACATACATGGTTCTGGCTCCGGAGCACCCCCTTGTGGACCGGGTCACGACGGCGGACCGGAGGGAAGAGGTGCAAGCATACCGGGACCGGGCCAAGAGGACGGACCTGGTTTCGCGACAGAAGGCGGATCAGGAGAAGACGGGCGTATTCACAGGGGGCCTCTGCACGAACCCGGCCACGGGGCAGGACATTCCCATCTGGATCGCCGACTACGTCCTCATGGAGTACGGGACGGGGGCGATCATGGCGGTCCCCGGCCACGACGAACGGGACTTCGAGTTCGCCGAAGCCTTCAGCCTTCCCGTGGTCAGGGTGGTTGCGGGCCCGGACCAGGGACCGGACACCCCGCTGGCGGAGGCCTACACGGGGGACGGAGTCCTGGTGAACTCCGGCGACTTCGACGGCCTTCCCGTGGAGGAGGCCAAGGACCGGATCTCGACCTGGCTGGAGGAGAAGGGAGCGGGACGCACGGAGGTGACCTACCGCCTTCACGACTGGTGCATATCCCGGCAGAGGTATTGGGGGCCGCCGATCCCCATCGTCCACTGTGGAGAGTGCGGAGCCGTGCCGGTCCCCGAGGAGGAGCTTCCGGTGGTCCTCCCGAAGGTGGCGGACTTCAAACCCGACGCCGACGGCGTGAGTCCCCTGGCCCGGGTGGAGGAGTGGTACCGAACGGATTGCCCCTCGTGCGGCGGGGAGGCCCGGCGGGAGACGGACGTCTCCGACACCTTCCTGGACTCGGCCTGGTACTTCTTCCGTTACCCCTCCACCGACCGGCACGACGCTCCCTTCGACCAAGAGCTCACCCGGAAGTGGCTCCCGGTGGATTGCTACATCGGCGGAAACGAGCACGCCGTTCTTCACCTCCTCTACGCCCGGTTCATCACCATGGCCCTGAAGGACCTGGGGCACGTGGACTTCGAGGAGCCCTTCGCTCGCTTTCGGGCCCACGGCCTCATCATCCGGGAAGGAGCCAAGATGTCCAAGAGTCGGGGCAACGTCATCATCCCCGACTCCATCATCGAAGAGTTCGGAGCGGACACCTTCCGCACCTACCTCATGTTCCTGGGTCCCTTCGAAGAGGGAGGGGACTATCGGGACGAAGGAATCCACGGCCCCCACGGTTTCCTGAAGCGGATCTGGGAGACGGCGGTGCCGGTGGAGGAGCTCCGGAACGGTCCTCCGGATCCGCAGGTGGAGCGCAAGCTCCACCAGACCATCGGCAAGGTGAGTGAGCAGTTGCCCGAGCTCCAGTACAACACCTCCATCGCCGCTCTCATGGAGTACCTGAACGTGGTCCGGGCCGAAGGGCGAACGGCAACCCGCTCGGAGGTGGAGCCCCTCGTGGTCATGGTGGCGCCCTTCGCACCCCACCTGGCCGAGGAGCTCTGGGAGCGCCTGGGACACGAAGGGAGTGTCTTCGACGGCGCCCACTGGCCCTCCTTCGACCCGAGCAAGGCCCAGGAGGAGACGGTGACGGTGGCCGTACAAGTGAACGGGAAAGTGAGGGCCACGGTGTCAGCTCCGGCCGGAGCGGGAGAGGAGGAGGTTCTGGCCCTGGCCCGGGCCGACGAAAACGTCCGCCGGCACCTGGATGGAAGCGAGATCCGGCGGGTCATCCACGTGCCGGACCGGCTCCTGAACCTGGTCGTGGGATAGGCCGAGGCCCCGGAACCGCCCCCCCCCCCGACTCTCAAACGGAAACGTTCATGCCTGAAACCACCACCTCCCTCCCGGCGCTGGATCCCAGGACCGAGACGACTCGCCTGGCGGTAGACGCCGTCCGCGTTCTCGCCATGGATGCGGTGCAGGAAGCCAACTCCGGGCACCCGGGAACCCCCATGGCCCTGGCGCCCGCCGCCTACCTCCTCTTCACCCGACATCTTCGGCACAACCCGAACAACCCGGACTGGCCCGACCGGGACCGCTTCATCCTGTCGGCGGGCCACGCCTCCATGCTCCTCTACGCCTCCCTCCATCTGACTGGGTACGGCCTCTCCATGGAGGAGCTCCGCAAGTTCCGACAATGGGGATCCAGGACGCCGGGGCATCCGGAGTTCCACGAAACTCCGGGGGTGGAGACCACCACCGGCCCCCTGGGCCAGGGTGTGGCGAACTCGGTGGGCATGGCCCTGACCGAGCGCTGGTTGGCCGACAGGTTCAACCGGCCGGGCCACACGGTGGTGGACCACAGGACCGTGGCCATCTGTTCGGACGGGGATCTCATGGAGGGGATCTCCCACGAGGCGGCGGATTTCGCGGGGCACCAGCGGCTGGGCAAGCTCACCTGGATCTTCGACGACAACCGAATCACCATCGACGGCAGCACCGATCTGGCCGTGTCCACCGACCACGAATCCCGATTCCGGGCGTACGGCTGGCATGTGGAGCGGGTGGAGGACGGTAACGACCTGGAGGCCCTGGACCGGGCCCTGGAGCGAACCCGGGAAGTGGAGGACCGGCCCAGCCTGATCATCCTTCGAACGACCATCGGGCACGGGAGCCCGAACCTGGCCGGTCACCACAGCACCCACGGAGCTCCCCTGGGGGACGACGAGGTGCGAGCCACGAAGGATGCCCTGGGCTACCCGTCGCACGAACCCTTTCACGTGGATCCCCGGGCGGAAACCGAGTGGCTCAAGGCCCGCGAGCGAGGGAAGGAGCTGGAGGGCGAGTGGAGAGATCGGTTGGCCGCCTACCGAGCCGAGTTCCCGCAGGAGGCGGAGGAGTTCGAAGCATTCCTGGCCGGGGAACCTCCCGACGGCTGGGACCGGGACGTTCCCACATTCTCGGAGGGCGGGGAGAATGCGGCAGAGGGACCGGAAGCCACCCGGGCGAGCTCCGGAAGAGTCATCCAGAGCCTGGCCGCCCGGATCCCGAATCTGGTGGGGGGCTCGGCGGACCTGACCGACTCCAACAAGACCGAGATCAAAGGGGCTCCGGTGATCCTGGCCGAAAACCCCCAGGGCCGGAACGTCCACTTCGGGGTGAGGGAGCACGCCATGGGGGGAATCCTCAACGGGATTTCCCTCCACGGAGGCCTCCGGGCCTTCGGGGGCACGTTCCTGATCTTCTCCGACTACATGCGGCCCTCCGTGCGCCTGGCGGCCCTCATGGGCGTGCCCTCCGTCTACGTATTCTCCCACGACTCCATCGGCCTGGGAGAGGACGGCCCCACCCACCAGCCGGTGGAACACCTGGTTTCCCTTCGGGCCATTCCCGGCCTCATGGACCTTCGGCCGGCGGATGCCCGGGAAACGGCGGAGGCGTGGCGGCTAGCCCTGGAACGTCGAGACGGCCCCTCCTTCCTGGCCCTCACTCGCCAGAAGGTCCCGCAGCTCTCCAGAACCGACGGC
>SKSR01000234.1 GCA_007122885.1 Gemmatimonadota bacterium | reverse complement strand
GTCATGCGGAGGATCGAGGAGGTCCGAGGCCTCCCCCCGGGGGTCTTGAAGGGAGCTTTGGAGCTTTCCCGGGGCCGGGGCGCCGACCTTTCCCCGGCCCTGGCTCGGGAGGCGGAACGGCAGGTTCTGGCCCGTGTCGGGGCGCCCGGAGAGGTGTCGGCGGGCCGACTGGAACGGAGGGTGGTCCGGGCCGTGCGATGGGGTGGTGGTGCCTTCGGGCTCACCGTGGCCCTTCTGGCGATTCTGCTCTTTCTCCAGCCCGACCGGGCTGTTCGGGCCTGGGTGGGTGTGGGAAGCTCCGTGAACCTCCTGGCTGCGCCGTCCCTGCCCTCGCTGGAGCTGGAGCCCGGGGACGCCGAGGTGTCCAGGGGAGATGATCTCCAGGTCCGTATCGTGGCGGGTTCCCGGGAGCGGGTCTACCTGCACCGTCACGGGGTCGGGGAGGTCCTTCGCACGGATACGATCCTCGTGGAGGAGGGAGAGGGATCGGCTCGAATCGGCCAGGTGCGGGCACCGCTGGAGTACTGGGCCACGGCCCCCGACGGCGACGAGACCGGACGGTACGAGGTGACCCCCACGGACCCGGTTTTCATCTCCGGGCTCCGCCTGGAGGTCACACCTCCCGCCTATACCGGTCTTCCTCCCGAACAGCATGAAGGGGATCTACCGCCCCTCTCTGTTCCCGAGGGAAGCGAAGTCCACCTGGAAGCTCGGACCAGCGAAGATCTGGACCGGGCCCGGTTGTCGACTCCGGAGGGTGAAGAGCTGGAGCTGGAGACGAGCGGGGAAGCACTTTCGCTCCGGTGGACGCCCCGGGAGTCGGGGGCCTTCGAGTGGTCGTTGGTGGACGCGCGGGGCCAGGCCGTGGAGGCCGGAGCGCCTCCTCCCCTGGACCTGACGGTGATCCCCGACTCGGTCCCCAGGGTGGAGTTCCTCTACCCGGCCCGGGATACCATCCTTCCCCTTTCCCGCCGGCAGCCGCTCATGGTGGAAGCCGAGGACGACTACGGCTTGGAGCGGGTGGAGGTGGTGGCGGTCAAGGGAGGCGACGAGGATGATCCCCGCACCTCCGGCTCGAACCCCGAAGGGGCCCGGACGGCCACCTTCCGGTCGGTTCTGGACCTGACGAGCTGGGACCTCCGGGAGGGCGACGTGGTCCGTTACTACGCACGGGCCGTGGACAATCACCCCTCGGGCCAAGAGGCTCGGAGCCGCGAATACGTCCTGAGGGTCCCCGGCCGTTCCGAGATTTCCAGCGAGACCTCCCGGGAGTTGGACGGAGCCGCCGGCCGAGCCGAGGAGCTGGCGGAGCGGGCGCGCTCCGTAGAAGAAGAGGCCCGGGAGCTTTCCCGCCGGACGCGGGAGGCGCAGCAGGAGGCCCAGGGAGCCCGGGACGGGCGGAGGGGCATCCGCCAGGGCGACGACGAGGACGGTGACGGAGCCCTGGACTTCGAGACGGAGGAAGATCTCCGTCGGGGCCTCGAGGCCCAGGAAGAGGTCTTGGACGGGGTGGATTCCCTACGGGAGGACCTGGAGCGTTTGGCTCGCGATCTTGCGGACGTGGGGCTCGACGATCCGGATCTGAGCCGGGACCTGGCGGAGCTCCGGGACCTCCTCTCGGAGATGGCTTCGCCGGAGTTCCGGGAACGGCTCCGGGACATGGCCGAGCGGCTGGACGACGGGGATCTGGACCGGGTGGCCGAACGTCTCGATGAGCTCATGCACGATCAGAGTGACCTCCGGGAACGTTTGGAGGATTCCCTGGAGCGGTTCCGGCGGGCGGCCACCGAACAGGAGATGAGGGCCACCGGGGACGAGGCCGAGGAACTCGCCCAGGAGGAGCGGCGGCTGGAGGAAGGATTCCGGGACGGGGAGGACCCTGCGGCGGGGGTGCAGGATCAGCGGGCGTTGGAGGAGCGGACCGATGCCTTCCGGGAGCGGTTGGAAGCGCTCGGTGATCGGCTGGAGGAGATGGGTGAAGAGAAGTCGGCCGAGGCCGCCCGGGAGTCGGCCCGGGACGCTCAGGAGGCCGTGGAGGCCATGGAGGGGGCGGCGGGCTCGGCCGAGCTGGGCGAGGGAACCGACGCGGCGGAACAGGCCGGCGAAGCGGCCGAGGCTCTGGAAGGGGTGATGGAGGAACTCCGGAGCGCCCAGGAGGAGATGGCCGAGGAGTTCAGGGAGGTCCTTCAGGGCGCGCTGGCGAGCTTGGCGCACGATGCTCTGAGCCTGGCGAGGCAGCAGGGAGAGCTCCAGGATCGGCTGCCCCGGAGGGGGGGGCGAAGGAACGATGCCCTGGCCGCGGAAGAGACCGCGATCCGTAGGGGGCTCGAGAACGTGGCCGCCAACCTGGCCTTCGCCACCCGCATGGCCCCTGAAATCTCCCGCCGGATGGGACCCGCGCTGGGCGAGGCCATGGAAGCGGTGGACCAGACTCTCGACGCCCTTTCCTCCGACCGGGGGCCGTCTCCGGGGCGGGCGGGATTCCTTGCCCATGAAGCCCTGAACCGGTTGGCTCACGAAGCCCTTCGCCAGGCGGAGAATATGGGGAGCGAAGGTCCGTCGGGGGCCGCGGAGTCGATCCAGGAGCAGCTCGAGGCCCTGGCGGAGCGCCAGGACCAGGTCCGGCAGGAGACGGAAGGCGTGATGCCCATGGAAGAGGACCTGGGCATGGAGGCTATGATGGAAGCGCTTCAGGAGCTGTCGGTGGGCCAGGGAGAAATCGCCGGAGGGCTCGACGATCTGGCCGACCAACCCGGGGGCGAGCAGGACGCCATGGGGGACCTGGAGGATATGGCGGAGGAGGCTCGCTCCATCGAGGAGGAGATGCGGCAGGGAAGGGCGGACGACGAGATGCTGGAGCGCCAGGAACGGCTCTTCCAGCGCCTCCTGGACGCGGGACGAACGCTGGAGCGGGACGAGGAAGGGGGCGAGCGGGAAGGCACCACGGCCCAGGACGTGGAGGCCGCCGAAGTGGATCCCCTGGCCCCGGATGTGCTGGAAGGTCTGCGCTTCGCCCCACCGTCCGCCGCTGAGCTTGAAGGGTTATCGCCGGCCCAGCGTCGCCTGATCATGGAGTACTTTGAACGGCTGAACCGGAGCGGCGGAGAGCCGCAGGAGAGTGGAGGGGGCGGTCGATGATAGGGGCGTTGGGCATCTCCCTCGTCGTCCTCTCCATCGCCGGCCCGGCCCCTCTGGAGCCTGGGCCGGACACCGTCCCTCCCCTGGCTCGGGCCACGGAGGCCCTGGAGGGGCAGGATCCCCGGGAAGCCAGGGGAGACCTCCTGGACGCCGTGGCCGAACTCTCCGGGGAGCGGGAGACCGAGCTCCTCGCCCTCGTGTCCCTCCTGGACAGGGTGGAAGCTCCTGCCGATCGCGTGGCGGCACGGGCTTTTCTCGCGCTGGAGCGCGGAGAAGCTCGGGAAGCGCTACGGATCGTGGAAGAGGGGCTCCCGGAGGCAAGGGAGGAGGACCGGGCTCCACTCTTGGCCCTGGCGGCCCGGGCCGGGACCCGTGTGGATCCCGAGCGGGCCCTGGAGTTCCGGATCCGTCTGGTCGAGGACCATCCCGAGTCCCTGGAGGCGCCGGAGGCGCTGCTGACGGTGGCCCGGGCCACGGCTCGGGACCCGGAGCGGGTGGAGGAGGCGGTGGAGATGCTGGAGACGTTCATCGTCGAGCGGCCGAACCATCCCGTCACACCGGAGGCCCGCAGGGAGCGGGACCGGCTTCGCGAGAGGATTCCATAGCCGTGGGGGCGCCATGAGAGCAGCCATTGTTTTCGGCTTTGTCCTCCTCGGGCTCGGGGTTTCGGCGCCGGCCGGGGCCCAGCACCTCCTTGTGCCCATGGACCGGGCGCAGGAGGATCACCTGAAGGCGTATGGGCTCACCTATTGGACCCTGGAGCTGGGACAGGAGGCGGAGTGGCTCCTCAACTATCGCGGAGGTTCGTTTCTCTTGCCCGATGAAGAGGGGGTCCGGAGGGAGGCGGCTCTCCGGGGGGTGACCATCGAGGAGAAGGGCCCGGGACAGGTGGCGGAAATCCGGCGGGAGGTGGAAGAGTCGAATATGGAGGCCGTGCTCCTGGAATCGACTCCCCGCATCGCCGTTTATACCCCCCCGAACACGGAGCCGTGGGACGACGCGGTGACTCTGGCGCTCAGGTACGCCGACATCCCGTACGAGACGGTGTGGGATCCCGAAGTCCTGAGCGGGGAGTTGGAGCTCTACGACTGGCTGCACCTCCACCACGAGGACTTCACCGGGCAGTACTCCAAGTTCTACCCGGCATACTCGGGGGCCTCCTGGCTGCGGGAGGAGGTGGAGCGTAACGAAGAGGTGGCGGAGGCGTTCGGCTTCCCCCACGTGCCCGCCCTGAAGCGGGCCGTGGCCATGGAGATCCGGGAATACGTGGAGGAGGGCGGTTTTCTCTTCGCCATGTGCTCGGCCACCGAAACCATCGACCTGGCCCTGGCCGCCGACGGAGTGGACATCGCCTCGTCCTACGCGAACGGACGCCCCCCCGATCCGGATGCTTCCGACCGCATGAACTGGGATCAGTCCTTCGCCTTCCAGAGTGCCCAGGTTCAGACCGCAGCGTCCGTGAACGCCTTTTCGGACATCGACACCCATCAGGTAAACACGGCCTGGCGGGAACCCCTGGGCCACTTCAGCCTCTTCGAGTTCAGCGCCCCCATCGATCCTGTTCCGAGCATGCTCGTTCAGAACCACGAGCAGGTCATCCCGGACTTCTACGGGCTCACCACTGGCTTCCAGCGGGACCGCCTGAAGCCCGGGGTCACCGTTCTAGCCGAGGAAGGGGGCCGGGCCAAGTATATCCACGGCATCCGCGGAGAGGGGACCTGGACCTTTTTCGGCGGGCACGACCCGGAGGATCCGGAGCACCAGATCGGTGACCCTCCCACGGATTTGAGTCTGCACCGGAACTCGCCCGGGTACCGGTTGATCCTGAACAACGTCCTCTTCCCGGCGGCTCGGCCGGAGCCCCCCAAGACCTGAGCGAGGAACGTCCCCCTCTCGTCCTGGCCCCCGACGCCGCCCGAAGGATCCGCGACGAGGTTCTTCGGGCTGGTGGGCGGGAGGTCTGCTTCCTGGCCGAGGTGGATCCAGCGGGCCGGGTCCAGGATCCTCGGCCGGTGGCCAGGGGAAACCGGGCGGCCGTCCTGGCGGCGGCCCGGGACGCTCCCGAAGGCAGCCTCCTTCTCCACAATCACCCGTCCGGCTCCCTGGAGCCCTCCGACGCCGACCTGGCCGTGGCCGGTCGGCTCTATCAGGAAGGGGTGGGCTCGGCCATCGTAAACAACGACGCCACCCGGCTCTACGTAGTGGTGGAGCCTCCCAGCCCCCGGGAGATCGAGCCGCTGGACCTGGAAGAGATCTCCCGGCTCCTGGCCCCGGGGGGGAGCCTGGACGACCGACACCGGGAGTACGAGGATCGCCCCGGTCAACGAAGGATGGCCTCTCTGGTGGCCGGCCGCTACAACGAGGGGGGCGTCCTCCTGGCCGAGGCCGGAACCGGTACGGGGAAGTCCCTGGCGTACCTTCTTCCCGCCACCCTCTGGGCCCTGCGTAACGGCGAGCGGACCGTCGTCTCCACCAACACGATCAACCTCCAGGAGCAGCTCGTGGGGAAGGACCTCCCCCTGGTCCGGGACCTGGTGGGCCCGGAGCTCCGCTGGTCCTTGGTGAAGGGGCGCGGGAACTACGTCTCCATTCGGCGGGCCCGGTTGGCGGCCAGCACCGCCAACCAGCTCTTCGAGGACGACCGAACCCAGGAGCTCGACGAGGTCCTCCGGTGGCTCGAGAAGACCGAGGACGGGTCACTGTCGGATCTCGCCGTCCCCCCGTCTCCGGAGGTATGGGAGGAGGTCCGGAGCGACTCGGACATCTGCCTTCGGGCCCGGTGCCCCCACTTTCAGGAATGCTTCTACCAGCGGGCCCGGCGCCAGGCTTCCGGAGCGGACCTGCTGGTGGTGAACCACCACCTCCTCTTCTCCGATCTGGCCCTGAGGCGGAGCACCGAGGATCGGACCGGCTCCCTGGTCCTTCCGGCATACAGGCACGTGATCCTTGACGAGGCCCACAACGTGGAGGATGCCGCCACCTCGCACCTTGGCTCACAAACCTCCCGCCTGGGGCTTTTTCGCCTTCTCTCCCGGTTGGATCGGGGGGGGAAGGGGATCCTGGCGGCGGTGCGAGACGCCCTTCGTGCGCACCCTTCGGACCCGGAGAGGGATCGGCTGCTGGAGCGGGTCACCGAGCGCGTCGTGCCGGCGGTTTCGGAAGCCAGGGAGGGCTTGGACGCCTTCTTCGGCCGATTGGAGCGTGCGGTGCCGTCTCCGGGCGATGGGCCGCTCCGGCTGGGCAAGGAGGGTATGCCCGAGCCCACCGACGACCCTGAGCTTCGGGGGGAGCTGGACACGCTTCTCGGCGCCCTCCACCGTCTTCGCCGGGAGTTGGACGAGCTGCGCTCCCGGGTGGAGCTCTCTTCCCTCTGGTTCGAGCGACTCGAAGGGCGGGTTCTGGACCTGCAGAGCTCGGAGCGGCGTTTGCTTGAGGCGGCGGGAGCCCTGCGATCCGTCCTCCTTCCCGCCGAGGAGGAGGAGTCCAGGGTCCGTTGGCTGGAGACCCGCGGCGGGGGCGGAAAACATGGAAATGTGGCCCTGGCCTCGGCGCCGGTGGAGCCCGGGGAACTCCTTCGGGAGGCCCTCTTCGACCGGGTGGAGACCTCCGTGCTGACCTCGGCCACCCTGGCCACCCGGTCCAGCTTCGAGTTCATCCGGCGACGGCTGGGGTTGGAAGGAGTTGGGGCCGTGGCTGCCGGAGACCCCGACGATCTGGTCGATCCTGAGGGGCGGCTCGCGGCATTCCTGGAGCCGGCCTCGGGGGAAGAGCATGCGGACGGGACCTTGGTCTCAGGGTCCGAACCCGTGGTGGATTGGAGCGAAGGGGGCGGTGTCCGGACCGGAGAGCTGCGCGTCACGGAAGAGATCGTGTCTTCGCCGTTCGACTTCGCTTCCCAGTCGCTTCTGGCCGTGCCCTCCGACCTTCCGTCCCCGGAGGATTGGGAAGGATTCCAGGAGGCCACGGCCCGGGTCGTCTCCGACTTCGTGGAGATCACGGGGGGTGGGGTCTTCGTCCTCTTCACCTCTCACCGGGCGGTCCGGGCGGCTGCCGGAGCGCTCCGGCGCCGGGGGATGGAGTCGGCCCATCCCCTGCTGGTCCAGGGGGAGGGACCCAGGCACCGGCTCCTGGGCGACTTCGTGAGAGCCGGCGACGGAGTGCTCCTGGGAACGTCGTCGTTCTGGGAGGGAGTGGACGTGCCCGGACGGCCCTTGCGCGGGCTCGTTCTACAGAAGCTTCCGTTCCGGGTACCCACGGAGCCGGTGACGGAGGCCCGGATCGAGGCCATGGAGGCTCGGAGGGAGAATCCTTTCTGGAGCTACCTCTTGCCCCTCGCCGCCCTCCGGCTCAAGCAGGGGTTCGGGCGCCTCATTCGCTCTCGAACGGATCGGGGGGCCGTCCTCCTGCTGGATCGCCGGATACAGACCCGCCGATACGGGCCCTACCTCCGTTCGTCGCTCCCTCCGGCGCCCCAGCGATCGGGCCCATGGGAGGAGCTGGCCCGGGAGCTCCGGGATTTCTACACGGGCACCGGTTGCCCCGGGGGACGGGAGGCCTAGATTACGGCCGAACTTCGTGAGAAACCGTCGACAGGGCCGGCGGTGGGGCCACCAAAAGAGGGATTGACGCCATGAGTCGGATCTTGGGAATCGGGGCCGGGGTGGTCATTGCGGTCTACGCCTTCCTGGCCTTCCGTTACGCTGCGGGCGGGTTGGCGCAGGAGCAGACGGACGTGGGCCTCTGGTTTGGGATCATTGGCAGCTTCCTCGCCATCGCGGCCGCAGTGACGGTGGTCGGAACCCTGCTCCACACCAGCTCCCGGACGTGACCGCTACGCGAACGCAGGACGGGCTTCACCGTTGAGCTCTCTTCCCAGGCCATCGAAGATCCTCTGCGCCGGGCGGAACTACCGTGCCCACGCCGAGGAAATGGGTACGGACGTGCCCGACGAACCCCTCCTCTTCCTGAAGCCTCCGTCCAGCGTCATCGGGCCGGGGGAGCCCATCCGGATTCCCGCCGGGGTGGGCCGGGTGGATCACGAAGGAGAGATCGGAGTGGTCCTGGGTCGAAGGGGACGAAACATCCCTCCGGAGCGGGCGTTCGAGTACGTAGCGGGAGTCTTCCCGGCCAACGACGTCACGGCCCGGGATCTTCAGCGGCGGGACTCTCAGTGGACCCGAGCCAAAGGGTTCGACACCTTCTGCCCCGCCGGGCGCCCGGAGACGGTGGACGAGTCCCGGTGGGCCGGATTGGTGGTCCTTACGCGGGTCAACGGGGAGGTGCGGCAAGAGGGGGCCGTCTCCGACCTGGCCTACTCCCTTCCGGATTTGCTGGCGTACGCCTCGACGATCATGACCCTGGAGCCCGGTGACTTTCTCCTCACCGGCTCTCCTCCCGGGGTGGGTCCCCTGCAGGCAGGTGACGAGGTGGAGGTGGAGATTCCCGGCGTGGGATCGGTCCGGAACCCGGTCCACGAGGAGGGGGAGTGATGGCGGGGGAGGAGGGGCCGCCCAGTCTTCCGCGCTCAGCGGCCCTGGACCGACTTCCGTCCTATCCCCTGGCGGACATTCCGGAGCGAAAGCGGGCTCTGGCTGAGAAGGGGGTGGACGTCATCGATCTGGGGCCCGGGGACGCGAACCTTCCACCCCCACCTCGAGCGGTAGCCCGACTGCATGAGGTGGTGGACGAGCCCCGATACTCCCGATACGGCTTCCAGCTCGGGCTTCCGGAGTTCCGGGAGGAGGTAGCCGCGTGGATGAAAGCTCGCTTCGGGGTGAGCTTGGATCCGTTCCGTGAGATCCATCCACTGGTGGGGTCGAAGGAGGGGATCACGCACCTGTCCCTGGCCTGCTTGAGCCCCGGGGATGTGGGGATCGTGCCGGACCCGGCCTTCCACGCGTATCGAGGAGGGGTGGTTCTCGCCGGTGGGGAGCCGCACTTCGTCCCGCTGAGGCCGGAGAACGACTTTCGAATTCCCCTGGACGAGCTTCCGGACCATGTGGTGGAGAGGGCCCGCATCCTCTTCCTCAATTACCCGAACAACCCCACGGCGGCGTCCGTAGATCTGGACTATCTCGAACGGGCGGTCGCCTTCTGTCGGAAGAACGGCATCGTCCTGGTCCACGACCAGGCCTACAGCGAGGTGGCCTTTGACGGCTATCACCCCCCAGGGGTGCTGCAGGTGCCGGAGGGCCGTTCCGTGGCCGTCGAGTTCCACTCCCTCTCCAAGACGTACAACATGACGGGATGGCGTCTCGGGTGGGTGGCCGGCAACCGGGAGCTCATCGAGTCCCTGGTTCGGGTGAAAAGCTTCATCGACACGGGGCCGTTTCTGGCGGTTCAGGCGGCCGGCGTGGAGGCCCTTCGGTCCCACCGGGAATGGCTCCCCGAAAACGTGGAAACCTTCCAACGACGCCGGGATGCAGCCGTAATGGCCCTGCGAAAGGCCGGCTTCACCCTGGAGTCGCCCAAGGCGACGATGTACCTCTGGGTTTCCGTGCCGGAGGGGTTCTCGTCGGAAGGGTTCGCCCGAGAGGCTCTGGATCGGGCCGGCGTCGTCGTCATGCCCGGATCGGCCCTGGGCGAGGGAGGAGAGGGTTTCTTCCGTATCGCCCTCACCGATACGGAGGAGCGTCTTCAGGAGGGCGCTCGGAGGCTGGGCGAACTGAGGAGGGGCTGACCGACAAGCGTCGTGGGGGCCTCGGTAGACGGCTCCCCTGCAGATTCCAGCCCACCGCCCTCCTATCGGGGCTACCCACCGGAACTGCTGGTGGAAAGGCGGTGTTTAGAAGGCACCATGAGGTCTTCCCCCCTTCCGCCTCCGGAGCGCCCACGGCCCAGTGATGGGCGACGGGTGGCTCTCGCCCTGGTGATCTCCGCCGTCCTGCACGGAGCGGTCATCCTCCTTTACCCCGTGGTCATGGAACGACTTGCGCCGGAGGTGCAGGTAGCGGACGAGGATGTGCCTCCCCGTTTCCGGGACGTTCCCGAGATCGTCTTCTTCCAGGAGATTCCCGACCCACCGGACGAGCTTCCGGCGCTCGCCCCGGACGAGCTCCCCGACGATCCACCGGAGCCCGAGGAAACGGAGGAGCTCCTTCCCGCCGAGCCGGTCCCAGGGGTTCCGGACCTTCCCGACGTGGAGGAGGAAGCCGAGGAACTGACACCGGCCGAACGCCTCCGTCCCCGCTTGGGCGATGCCCGCCTCTGGGTTCCCCCGGATCCAGCCCTGGCTGAGCTCACGCCGGAGGAGCGGGCCGAGCTCATGATACGGGGCCGTCTTCAGGACTGGAACGACTCCGTGGCGGTGGCCCAGGCCCTTGCCCGGGCTTGGCTGGACTGGACCTACACGGACGACGAGGGGCGGCGCTGGGGGGTCAGCCCCGGGACGCTGCATTTGGGAAGCTTCTCCATCCCACTTCCCTTCGAGTTCCAGGCACCGGGATACCGGCGGGAGGACGCGGCCCGTCAGCAGTGGATCTGGGACGACATCCAGCGGGGCGCGGCCACTCAGGAGGTTCGGGATACCTGGGAGGAGAGGGCCCGGGAAATCCGGGAGCGCCGGGACGCCGAAAGGGCCGATTCCACGCGAATCCGGGACTGAACCCGCTCCGACCGGCACGTCGGCCCGGGTTGCGTCCCTCCGGCGTCCGTGCAAATGTTTCCCCTCTTCATACCTCCTTCCCGTTGGGTGGAGGTGGGCTCGAAAGCCTGCAAGGGGATGGTCTTGAGCATGACAAGGGGCCAGGGCCGCCATTTCTACGGGGGGCTCCTGGAGGCACTCATCCAGGGGATGGGTACGGCGAAGGGCTATCTTTTCCACCATGCGCCGCGCATGGCTGTGGTATCCCATCAACTCGGCCTGGAGCTGGGAATGGGAGCCAGGGAGCGGAGTGACCTGTTCCTGGCCGCGGTCCTCTCCGATCTGGGCATGATCGGCTTGGTGGAGGACGCGTGGGAGAATCCGGTTCCCGTCCTCCCTCCGGATGCGCGCTCGGAGGTGAAAGAGCATCCGGAACGGAGCGCCGCGGCCGTTCGGCTCATCCCGTACCTGGAGGGGGTGGAGCCGTTGGTGCGTTCCCATCATGAGTGGTGGGACGGAAGCGGCTATCCGGAAGGCTTGATGGGCGATCAGATTCCTTTGGGTGCCCAGGTCCTCCGCCTCGCCGACACCACCTGCGCCCTTGGGGAGGACCGACCTCATCGACCTGCTGCACCCTGGGGGGAGATCCGGTGGGAGGTGGAGCGTGGATCGGGAAGGGAGTTCAGCCCCCCGGTGGCCCAAGCCTACTTGTCGCTCCTGGATCGAGGCCGGCTCAGTTGCCAAGACGACCGGATGTTCCGGCGTGTGCAGATGGAGGCGATTCAGGTGGTGCTTCCCGAGGACGTGTCCCCTCTGTCCAGCACCGTCCTTCTCGAGGTTCTGGCGTCCTTGGTGGATGCGAAGGATCCCTATACGGGGGGACACTCCCGACGAGTGGCTTCGTTGGGAGTGGAAGTGGCCCGGGCAATGGGCCTCAGGGGCCGGGTCCAGGAGCACGTTCGTTCGGCCGGCTACCTCCACGATCTGGGGAAGCTGGCAGTTCCGAGCCGGATCCTCCGAAAGCCCACGGGGCTGGACCCGGAGGAGAGGGACCAGGTCCGGGCCCACCCGGCGACCGGGGCCGATCTCCTGGAGGAGATCCCGAGCTTGCGCCACCTGGCGCCCGGATGTCGCTACCACCACGAGAGGTGGGACGGGGCCGGGTATCCGGAAGGGGTATCCGGTGAGCGGATTCCGGTGGTTGCCCGGATCCTCTCGG
>SKSR01000111.1 GCA_007122885.1 Gemmatimonadota bacterium | reverse complement strand
CCCTCGGTCGGGGCTTCGGCGTCCACGGAGTTCTCCTCCCCGCGACGGCCATGTGCGATGGCCGGGCGGCAGAAGCGGAGCCCCACCTTGTGCAGCTCCCGAAGGTCGGCTTCGGAAAGTTGTGGGTAGCGCTCGGCCAGGTAGTCCATGGTCTCGTCCATCCACTGCCGCTGGTCCTCCTCGGCGGCCTCGAGCACTCCACATCGATTGATATGGCTGAACAGCTCGTCCCTCGCGCGATCGAGTAGCTCTTTCTTGTCGGACATGGTCCCTCCATTTATAGGGGCAAGTTCCAGGCTCACACCTGATCGACGACGGCCGCCGAACCCGGATCGGACGGCTGGAATCCGTCGACAGCATAAAAAACTAACCGTTACTCAGGCTCAGATGCAAACCAGCGACCCTATGAACGAAGCCCGGGAGCCGAAAGCCGACCCGGTGACCCTGGAGGTGTTCCGACACCTCTTCACGGCGCTGGCGGAGGAGATGGGAGCGGCCCTCCGGCGGTCCGCCTTCTCCCCGAACATCAAGGAACGGAGGGACTACTCCTGCGCCCTTTTTTCCCCGGAGGGCGTGGTGGTGGCCCAGGGAGACCACATGCCCGTCCACCTGGGCGCCATGCCCATGAGCGTGGCCGCGATCCTCCAGAAGCTCGGCCCTCTCCGCCAGGGCGATGTGGCGTGTCTCAACGACCCGTTCCTCGGGGGAACCCACCTTCCCGACATCACGCTCGTCTCCCCCGTCTACGCCCCTGGAGAAGGAGGGCTCCTGGGCTATGTGGCCACCCGCGCCCATCACTCCGATGTGGGTGGGTCCACTCCGGGGTCCATGCCTCTAGCTCGTGAAATCTTTCAGGAGGGCCTGCGGATCCCTCCGGTCCTCCTCCGCCGGGAGGGAGTGGTAGACGACGGAATCCTGGATCTTGTCCTGGCGAACGTACGGACCCCCGAGGAGCGGAGGGGAGACCTGGACGCGCAGGTGGCCGCCCTCCACACGGGAGAAAGGCGCTTACGAGAGATGGCCCGAAACCGGGGATCCGAAGAGGTCCGATCGGCCATGGATGGGCTCCTGGCCTACGCGGATCGCCTCCTCCGGGCCGGGCTGGCCGAGATCCCCGATGGGCGGTACGAGGCCTCGGACACCTTGGAGGACGACGGATTCGGAAGCGGCAGAGTGAGCGTCCGGGCCACCGTGCTGGTACAGGGCGGGCGAGCCGAAGTGGATTTCCGAGGTTCCTCCGATCAGACCCCGGGAGGTATCAACGCCGTAGCCGCCATCACCACCTCGGCCACCCACTACGTTTTTCGGGTGGTCGTGGAAGACCTCCTGGGGCTGCCCCTCCCGGCCGGAGGGGGCGCTATGAGCCCGGTGGAGATCCGTCTACCGGAACGGTCGATCGTCAACGCCGCCCCCCCTGCGGCAGTCGCCGCGGGGAATGTGGAGACCAGCCAGCGAATCACCGACGTGCTCCTGTCCGCGTTCGCCCAAGCCCTTCCGGACCGGGTCCCGGCTCTCTCCCAGGGCACCATGAACAACGTGGCGTTGGGCGGTGTGGATCCGACCACCGGCCGAAGCTTCACGTACTACGAAACGGCAGGTGGAGGAATGGGAGGGGGACCGAGAGGACACGGCCTTTCCGGTCTTCACAGCCACATGACGAACTCGCTGAACACTCCGGTGGAAGCCCTGGAGCACGCGTACCCGCTACGGGTGCTCCGCTATGGACTCCGGAGGGGCTCCGGGGGACAGGGCAAGCACCGGGGAGGCGACGGCATTCAAAGGGACCTGCAGTTCCTCGCCCCTGCCCGGCTGACGCTTCTCACGGAACGGAGGCTCGAGGGTCCACCGGGAGCTCGGGGGGGCGGCGCGGGGGCGCCGGGGCGAAATGTGCTCCACTCCCAGGGAGACGCAACGGATCTCCCGGGGAAGGCTACGGTACAGGTGGCCTCCGGCGACGTGCTGAGCCTTCGGACCCCCGGGGGCGGGGGTTGGGGTCCGGTGGATGAAGCCACGGGACCCGCAAAGGAAGCACTGTCGCCTTCCGAGAACACGGACCCGAACACCGGAAGGCCATGAATCTCGAACTTGCCCTCGTTTGCGACCACGCTCAGGCCACCCCCGAAGGAAAGCTGGACGTCCACGGGATCTTCAATGACCTCTTCGCGCCGGGCTTTCCGGCCAAGCAGGAGCGAATGGTCCTGGTCCTGGTCCTGGAGTGGGACCGGGCGGACGAAGGGCGACACAAGTTCCGGGTGGATCTTCTGGACCCGTCGGGAAAGCCCAGCCTAACCGTGGACGGCCACTCCGACGTGGACCCTCGGGCCGCCGATCGACCTCCCGCCCGGACCCGCCTGGTCTTGCCCATGGAGGAGGTGGTCTTCCCCTCGCCTGGCCGGTACACCTTCCAGGTTCAGGTGAAAGGCCACCATCTACCCGGGCCCTCCCTTCACGTGGTGGAGGCGAAGGAGCCGACGGAAGAGCCCGGGTGAGTCACCGGGTCAAGCGACGACCCATTTCGTACGACTTCAGATGGAGGGAGATCGAACCCACCACCGGGATTTGGGACTCGATGCGAACCAGGAGCCGGCGGTCGTCATCCGTGAAGTAGACCTCGGCCCGCCCCCCCTCCGCGAAGAGGCCTCTGGCCTCGGGGATGATGGGCCGCACCACCACGGTTTCGTACGTTCCCGCCGGAACCGTGATCTCCTCTCTCCTGAGAACCTGCAGGATGATCGGATTGCGATCCTTCCGGAAGTAGTTCTCCAGGGTGTACGTCTCCCCGGGCTCCAGGGGAAGGGTCCGGGCGTAGTAGAGGAAGGTGATGTCGTCCATGGGACGGTCCACCCCCTCGCCGTCCTCATTCCCGTCCACGCGCTCCCAGCGTTTCTCCTCCGGATAGATCTCCCAGTGGCGATAGCTCTTGTAGCGAACCTGGTGCAGGTCCTGGATGAACCGTCGGCTGGCCAGGGTCTGGATGTCGAACCACGATTCCTGCTGGTCGTTGACCCGGGCCAACGGAATCCCGCCGCGGACCCCCAGCACCGCGTGGTACGACCGTTTCCCGCGTACGGACTCCACCCCGGCGATGCGGAGCGTCCCCTCGCCCACCGAAACCGGCCCCAGCTTCACTTGATACTCCATCCGCTCCCCGGGGCCGAAGGGAACCGACATGACGTCGCTCTCCACCCGGTCCGTCAACGGAATCTGCCGCTCTCCCTCCTGGGCCTGAGTCCCCAGGGGAACGGAAAGGAGAAGTGCGGCTCCCACGGCGACGAACGCACGACCGAGAGACGCCACTGAGGGAACCGAACGATCCTCCGTCGAGAGGCCGTTCACGATGCCTCCTCGGCGCCCCAGGCCAGGCTCCGCCGGACGGCGAAGCAGTCCTGGAGGATCGGCCAGAGGGGCTCTGGCTCCGTCCGAAGCCGGAGGTGGGGCCGGGGAACCACGGAAACCTCCTCGATCCTCCGGGCGTGCCGGGCCAGTGCCCAGAGAAGCTCCACGCGGCCGGCCGGCCCCCTTCGGGTGGCGAGGGGAGCCGGATCCCCCGACCGAAGCGCCTTCTTGAGGACGACGACCCGGTACGCCCGAAACCCCGCCAGCGGGTCCGAGACCGGGGCCTTCCGGTAGGCGGGCCCCAATACGAGGGGTACGAGCCGACGCCCGATTCGGGCGATGAATGGCGTGTCGTCCTCCTCCCGCTCCACTCTCCTGCCTACGACGATGTCCGCCCCCCCCTCCACGGCCTTCACCAAGTCCACGATGTCGGCTGGATCGTCGCTCAGATCCGCCTGCAGGGTCACGACCACGTCTCTCTTCGGATAGCGGGTTTCCGACACCACCCTCTCGAAGAGGGATTCCAGAGCCACTCCGGGGCCCACCGGCTCCTCGGCACGGATCACCTCCATGGGAAGGAAGGGCGTGTAGCGAGCCAACACCTCCGGTGTCCCGTCCCGAGAACCGTCGTCGTAGACGAGGACCCTGAAGTCCCGGCCGAAGTCCTTGATCACCTTCCGGATCTTCCAAAGAAGGACGCCGATGGTCCTTTCCTGGTCCCGCACGGGGATCGTGACGTGGATCAATCTGCCCCCTGGAAGAGTGGGAGGCCCTGGGCGGTGGAACAACGGACACCGGGATTCGGAAGCCCGGGGCGACCCTCACCACACGAGGCTAATACAGCCTCCGGGGGGTGCGGTTCCTGCGGCCCTCCGCCCCCCTTCCCGTTCAACCCTTCGCGCCGCAACCAGCGTCGGAGAGCGGAGCGGGAGGGCGCGTCTTCCACCTGCGGTGGTGCCAGAAGTACTGCTCGGGAGCATTTCTGATCTCTTCCTCCAGCACCTCCAGATAGGCGCGCGTGAATCGAGCCACATCCGCTTCCATGTCGCCCGTCCGAGTCACCGGCAAGGGCCGAATCCGAATCCGGTAGCGAGCCCGGAGACCCGGAAGCCGGAGGGCCGTGCCCACTACGACGGGAGCTCCGGTCCGGAAGGCGAAGAGCGCCGGGCCCCGGGCAGTGGCGGCCGGCGTTCCGAAGAAGTCCACGAAGACCCCTCCATTCCGGACGTTCTGATCGGCGACCAGGGCCACCGCTCGACCCCGGCGGAGGGAGCGGAGCACCTGCGTCGGAGCCCGTTTCTTCTCCACCACTTCCATTCCCAACCCCCTCCGGGTTTCCATCACCTTCTGGTCGAAGAGGGGGTTTCGCTGGCGCACGGCCACCGCGTCCAGAGGGGTTCCTCGACAGGCCAAGGCTGCACCTCCCACCTCCCAGTTCCCCAGGTGGCCCGTGAGTACCAGGAGCCCCTTTCCACGCTCCAGAGCCCCCCGAACCTCCTCCATTCCCTCCACTTCGGTCCGCTCACGAACGTAAACCGGGTCCGACCACGCCAGCCGGACGAGGTTCACTCCTTCGCGGCCCAGGTGGAGGTAGCAGCGCCGGGCCACTCGGCTTCGCCAAGCCGCGCTCCGTTCCGGGAAGGCCACCGCCAGGTTCCGGTCCACCACCCGGCGCCGAACGCGCACGACGGTCCCGACCACCCAGCCCAGGGCACCGCCCAGTGCGGTGGCCACCGCCTCCGGGAGGACGCGGATGACCCCACCCACCCCCTGGACAAGCAGATATTCCAAGCGGTGCGAGACACGGGGCCGAGAAACTTCCTCCCGTGCCTCGCCTCGGGACCCCGGTCCCCCTCCCGACCCGCCGTCAGTGGGCACCCGACCCATCCGTATCCGGCGCCCCCCTGGCGGCCAACGACCCGGAAAAGGAGTCCTCGGAGAACTGGAGCTCGTAGAGCCGGCGGTAGAGGCCGCCGTGGGCCAGGAGCTCGTCGTGGCGCCCCCGCTCCTGGATCCGTCCCTCCCGAAGGACCAGGATCTGGTCCGCCCGCTGAACCGTGGAAAGGCGGTGGGCGATGACGAAGACGGTCCTCCCCTCCAATAGCCTCGCCATGGCCTTCTGGACCCACCGCTCCGACTCGGTGTCCAGCGCGCTCGTGGCCTCGTCCAGGATCAGAATGGAAGGATCGTAGAGGATGGCCCGGGCGATGGCGATCCGCTGTCGCTGGCCTCCGGAGAGTTGAACGCCCCGTTCCCCCACCACCGTCTCATAGCCCTGCTCCAACTCCATGATGAAGTCGTGGGCGAAAGCGGTTCGGGCGGCCCACTCCACCCGCTCCTGGGGGGTGTCCGGAATCCCGTAGGCGATGTTCGCCCTGACGGTGTCGTGAAAGAGGACCGTTTCCTGGGAGACCATCCCCAGATGGCCTCGGAGGCTCCGGATCTCGAACTCCCGGATGTCCGATCCGTCGATCGTGATCCGCCCGGAGCTCACCTCGTAGAAACGCCCGAGGAGATCCACCAAAGTGGTCTTCCCGGCTCCGCTGGGCCCCACCAGCGCCGTTACCGACCCCTTCGGGCTCGTGAAGGAAATGTCCCTCAGGACGGGAGCTCCTTCCCGGTATCCGAACGTCACGTTCTCGTAGGCGATCTCCCGTTCCAGACCGGGGAAGGGACGGGCACCGGGCCGGTCCCGAACCTCGATGGGTGCATCCAGGAACTCGAAGATCCGCTCTCCGGCCATGAGACCCGGCTGGATGATGGCCGGGAGCTTCCCCAGGTACTTGGCCGGCGAGTAGAGCTTGGTGGAGAGGGCCAGAAAGCCGATGAACTCCTCGCCTCCCAACTCACCCCCGACAACCACGAGGCGGGCCCCGTACCAGAGGAGAACGACGGTCCCCAGGGCCCCGACCATCTCGGTGAGGGGAGAGGAGAGGGCCCGCAGCCGTTCGGTACGAACGAACCTGCGAAAGTAGCGCCCCGTCGTGTCGTGGAACCGGCCCTTTTCGAAGGTCTCGGCGGAAGCCGACTTGACCAGCCGGATCCCCGACAGGGTCTCCTGGATGTGCGAGTGGACCTGGCCCGCCAAATCCAGAACCTTCCGATCCCCGGAGCGGAGCTTCTTCAGGAAAGGCCCCCAGATGAGAAACACCCCCGGCAAAACCACGAATGCCATGAGGGTGAGCTTCCAGGAGATGACGAACATGAGGGCCACGGCCGCCACGAACTCGAAGACCGAAGAGATGATCTTGGCCACCTCCTTGGTCACCAGGGTCCGCAGCTGTTCCACGTCGTGGGTGAGCCGGGAGACGATCTGGCCCATCCGGGTGCGCCCGAAAAACCCCAGATCCATCTCCACCAGGTGGTCGTAGACCTGGTTCCGAAGGTCTCGGGTCACTCCTTGCTCCACCCAGGCCACCAGGTACTGGCGAACCCAGTCGAAGAGGTTCTTGATGAGAAAGATGACCAGAATGAATAGGATGATCCCCTGAACGGCCTCCAACGGATCCCCCTCCATGTCCACGGCTCGCCCCACCGTGTTCGCGACGAGCCATTCCAGGAGCTCGTTGGGCTCTTCGGCCGCCTGCGCCTCCCCCGTGCCGAAAAGGGCCCGGAGGAAGGGGATGAAGAGCCAGAGGGAAAAGGCGTCCAGAGCCGCGAAGATGAACGTGGCCGCCACGGCGGCCAGGAAGACCCACCGGTAGGGGCCCAGGTACGAGAGGATCCGGAGGTAGAGTTTCACGGGCCCGGGTCGGCGCAGGTGGACGCGGCGGTGGTCAGGAGCTTCGCGGGGTGAGGACCGCGACCGGGACGATCACTTCCTCGGGAGCCACTCCGCCGTGGAGGAAGGCACCCCGGTACCGGGACTGATACTCCCGGAGCTTCGTGGGGTAGACCATGTAGTAGTCTTCGGTTGCGAGGACGTAGTTCACCCCGGAGCCCTGGGAAGGCAACCGGAGATCCTTCGGATCGGAGGTACTGAAGAGCGTGGACGGATCTTCCGCCGTTATGTTTCGACCGAACTTGTAACGGAGGTTCTGGGTGGCGTCTTTTCGGGCGTAGACGGTGGTGGGCCTCCGACAATGAATCGACCCGTGGTCAGTGGCCACCACGGCTGGAACTCCCTCCCGGGCCGCATCCTCCAGCAGCGCCTTCACCGTGGAGCGCTCGAACCAGGCCCGGGTTAGATCTCGGAGCGACACCTCGTCCCGGGCCACCTCCATGAAGACTTCCGACTCGCTCCGGGTGTGGATCAGGAGGTCCATGAAGTTGAAGACCAGGGCCACCACCACGCCTTCCCGCTTGAAAGCCGAGTGGACCCGGCCGCGAAGCTCCTCTCCGTTCCGGTCCGAGAAGACCTTTTCGTAGTGGACCGGAACCTGCCGCCCGGCTCGGTTCCGGAGCTGCTCCCTGAGGAGTCGGTCCTCATACGCGTTCAGACTCCCTTCGTCGTTGAGGTTCCCCCACCACTGTGGGTGATCTCGGGCGATCTCGTCGGGGAAAAGGCCAGAGAAGATGCCGTTCCTGGAGAAGGGAGTGGCGGTGGGAAGGATGCTGTAGTGGAGGGACTCCTCCACATCGAACGAACCGGCCAACAGGGGAGCCAGCACCCGCCATTGATCCAGACGCATACAGTCCAGAAGGACGAAAAGAACCGGCTTCTCTCCCAGCAGGGGCACCAAGTGGGTGTTCACCACGTCCACGGAGAGGACCGGCCGATCCCCCTGACCGCGGACCCAGCGGGGATACTCTTCCCTGAGCCACGGGGCGAAGTCCCGCCGGACCTCCGCCAGGAGGGATGCCACCGAGTCCAGGAGACCGGACTCGCCCGCAGACGACAGCCGAAGGTGCCACTCCACCAGCTCCGAATACAACGAGGCGTAATCGGCTGCCGTCTCCGCCTCGCTTCGAAGCAAACCCAGCTCGCCGAACCGAGCGGCGAAGTCCTGGGCTACCTGTCGTTGATGGATCTCCGCCCCCTCCAGGACACGGGTCACCGTCGAAAGGACCTGCCGGGGGCTGGTGGGTTTGACTATGTAGTCCTCGACGCCCCGGCCGATGGCCTGGGTCATCGTGCCGTCGTCCTCCGACTTGGTAACCATGACCACCCGGGCGTGCGGGTCGTCGCGCCGAAGGAACTCGAGCACATCCAGCCCACGCCGTCCGGGCATGTGCTCGTCCAGGAGGAGGAGGTCATAGGACCGAGAGCTCAGGAGCGCCACCGCGTCGTCTCCGTTGGAGACGGCATCCACCTGGTACCCCCGCTGCTCCAGAATGAGGAGGTGTGGACGCAGGAGCTCGATCTCGTCGTCCACCCATAGAATCCTTCGCCCCGTGCGGTCCATGAGGAAAAGCTAAAGGGGGGAAGGGCAGCGGACCACCGTCGGACAGGGCTCCCGGGCCAGGGCTCGTGCCGAGGCAACCGGTGGAACCCTCCCGTGGGTCACATGCTGATCCGATAGGGGAACCAGGCGGCGACGGGCTGACCATCCCGGCGGGCGGGCTCGAAGACCCATTGGGCCGCTTCGCGCCGGAGCCGATCGTTGAACCCGTCGTCGCGCGTGGGCGGGGCCAGACGGGTGGAGTCCGGAATAACCTGTCCCTGGGCGTTCACGAAGACCCACACCTCGATCTCCGTTCCCCGCATATTCTCGTTGGAAGGGGGAACGATCATGCCCCGAGGGGAAGGCGGGACCATTCGCCGCTGACCCTCCGCTCCGGCCCCGGCGTCCCCCTCGCCGTCCCCGGCGTCACGGCCGGGATCCCCCTCCCCGCGGTCCGCCTCTCCCGGCACATCGGCGCTCCCCGGCATGAGCTCCTCCAACTCCCCCAACTCCAGCTCGGCGTCTTCGTCCACCTCGGGCGGCTCCACATCCTCGGGGACGGGGACGGGCACCTCCGGCGGAACCAACGGGTCGGGGGCGGCCGGACGCATGGAAACGGCCTCCACGGCGCCATCCGCCGGCGAGGGGTCCGCCCGCCTCTCCCCTTCGGCTCCGAAGGGCGACTGGGGCACGGGGGTGGAAGTCCAGAGGAGAAAGAGCAGGAGGTGCAGACCCACGGCGGCCAGGAAGGAGCGGCGCCAGATCCTGCGCTCGCACTCCTTCTTCTCCTGACTCGACGGACCCTTGTTCGGGTCGGGTCGTGGAGCCCCTTCCGTGGGGCGATCCTCTTTCCGTTCCATGGAAAACGCTTGGCTGAGCTTCCGGCGCGGGGAAGGCCGATCGGGAAGGTGGAAACCTCCCTCCCGTGTCCGGACGTTCGTCCGAACGCGGCGGTGTCCTCAGGTACATGTACGTCGGGATCGGGGCCAGTGTTTCCTCGCGGCCCCGGAGCCACGGGGCTGACGGAGGAAGTCCCGACCCCCTCCAGGAGGTGGCTCCGACCCCTCCGTCAGTAGAAACGATATGGGGGTGAGGTGAAGTTCCCGGGAAGGTACCCGGCGAGGAAGGGACCGTATGCCACCAGGATCAGGATCACCGTGGCCACCACCCAGTACCGGAACCGGTCCAGGCGGGGCTCCCAGCCGTCCCGGGCCGGTCCTTGGATCGTGGTGGTGAAGGGAAGGTCCCGTGGGTGCTCCGACTTCGGTCCGAACAGGACCGTTCCCGCCAGGACCGCGAAGAAGAGGGCCCCACCCACGAACATGAGGGTTCCGCCGAAGCCGGTGAGCATTCCGGCCAGCTCCCATGTGGGCTTCTCGTACGGGGCCTCCATCACCAGGGTCCGGCGGGGCATGCCGTCCAGGCCTCCGCTGATGAGCCCCCGGCCCATTACGAGCACTCCGGCGGTGTAGATCCAGGAGGAAACCAGGGCCATCCCCCTGCCCACCAACTCCCTCCCAGTGAGGTAGGGAATCAGCCAGTAGGCGATCCCCATGAAGGAGAGGGTGACCGCCGAGCCCACGGTCATGTGGAAGTGGCCCGGAACCCACGTGGTGTTGTGGATCACCTGGTTCAGGTTGTAGCTGGCGTTGATCAGGCCCGTGACGCCGCCCAGGGTGAAAGTGAGCATGGCCAGAAGCTGGGCCACCAGGGCCGGGTTGCCCCAATCCAGCTTGAAAAACCAGTCCACCAGACCCTTCCCCCCGCGCCTTCGGCCCCCGATCTCCAGGGCGTACATGACCGAGAAAGCGGTGACCATGCTCGGAAAGAAGACGCCGAAGGTCAGAACCGCGTGAAGCGCCTTCATTCCCGTCCCGATCCCGGGATCCGTGTACTGATGGTGGAAGCCCGTGGGAATGGAGAGGGCCAGGAACATGAGGAACACCACCCGCGTCAGGCTGTCGCTGAAGAGTTGTCCTCCGGCGTGACGGGGCACCATGGCGTACCACGACACGTACGCGGGAAGAAGCCAGAAGTAGACGATGGGGTGGCCGCTGTACCAGAAGAGGGATCGGGAGAGGAGGGGGTCGGCGTGGTCGATCCAGCCCAACGACCACGGGAGAAGGAGCCCCACCACCTCTACGGCGATGCCCACGGACGCCAGGCACCACATGGCGTAGGTGGCCACCGACATGAAGGCCAGGAGGGGAATGCGCTCTCCGCGGTGATCTCGTCGCCACCGGGCCAGGGCCCGAAAGAGCATCCCGGCGGTCACCCACGTGCTCACCACCAGGAGGGCCAGGCCCAGGTAGAAGGTCCAGTGGGCCTGCAGCGGGGGATAGAAGGTGTAGAGGACGCTGGCTTGCCCCGTACCCATGGCGTACCCAGCCAGAAGCGTCCCGAACGCCAGCAGGCCGAAGGATGCCCAAAGGAGAGGGGCCGACAGAGGCCGAGCCAGGGCTCGCGCCGTGGTCAGGGCCAGGAACCCGTTCGCGAAGGCGAAGGTGAAGATGATGGCGTTCACGACCCCGTGAACGGTGAGCCCTTGGTAGTAGCTACGCATTCCGGGGAAGTACTGGAGAATGTCGACACGGGAGTAGTTCAGGGCCTGCCCGAGACCGTTCACGATACCGATGGCCAGGGCCAGGAACCCCAGGTAGACAGTCCACCGGACCGCCCGCTCCTGACCCGCGGGCATCCGGAAGCCGTCAGGACTCGCCACCACTGGGATGTTCTTCATGGCCTTCACCGTCCCTCCGCAATAACGGTCCCGTACATGAGATGATGGCCCAAGCCGCAGTACTCGTGGCAGATGATCAGATGCTCGCCGGGCTCCCGGAAGACGTAGCTCACCCGGGTGACCTGCCCCGGAATCAGCATGGCGTTCAGGCGAGTCCCCTCGATGTGGAAACCGTGGATCACGTCCGTGGCCGTGGCCACGAAGGTCACTTCAGCGCCCACGGGGACGCGGAGCTCGCTGGGCTCGAAGGCCCACGCCCGTCCCAGGAAGACGGCTTCGTACTCCCCCGCGCCCACCTGGTGGACCCCCAACTCATCGAATGGCGCCGTTTCCCGGACTTCGGCGGGAGGCACCTCCTCCTCCCGATCGGGCAGATGGAGGCCCATGACCGAGGAGGAATAGAAGAGGGCGGCCAGGAAGACCACGAGCATGGCGGCCGATAGGATGAGAAACACCTTTTCGATGCGCTCGACCGTCACGGTCACCTCCCCAGGAACTCGAAGTAGATGGCTGCCCACATTCCTGCGATGAGCATGAGGTAGAGCATCATG
>SKSR01000351.1 GCA_007122885.1 Gemmatimonadota bacterium | reverse complement strand
GGCCGAGACATTTAGTACCCGTGATCGACGTTCGCGCAAACCGCTTCATTCTGCATAGAACTCACGTTTCGCATAACGTGCCGCTTCCGCCGTCCCATTCGCTGGGTGGGGTGGCGGGTTTCCGGTGCGTCGTTCCGTTAGGGGCGCTTTTGTTACCCAATCCACTCGCTCCCCCCGCCGGATCGAATTTCCCTCTCGCCCCCCCGACAACCGTTTGTTCGCAGTCGAGCCATTCCTGAAGTGTGCTCGCCGGCCCCCCGGCCGATCGTTCGGAAAGTTTGCGGCGGAGGAGAGAGCGGGTATGCGAATCGTGGTTCCTTGGGCTGGGTATGGCGTAGTGGGTAGCACGGTATAGGCCTCGGCCCTACCGGGTGCGCCCGGGCCCCGGGCGTGAACCGAGTCCGCAGGTCCGCGAGCCCAGCCTCCACGGCGTCGCCCGATTCCGCACGTCAGGGCCTCGGGCACAGTCGACCTCCGAGGCGTCGAGCCGGCCGGTCTTTCAGCGTGGCAGGACGCCTGGACGCACTTCGGCTCCGTCAGTCACACTGACCTTTTCCGTCAGATTATGCGGTAACTGCTGGAAGGGCAAGAACTTTCGGGTCAGTGCGGGGGCTCGGGGGCTGCCCCCCTTCCCCCTTGGTGGGTATCGTGGCGCCGGCCTACTCCGGATCCAGCTCGTCCAGGGGGTTTTGGATCCTGGCCAGGTCCTTCCGGGTGACGTGCGTGTAGATCTCGGTGGTCCGGGTGGTGGCGTGGCCGAGGAGCTCCTGGATGTACCGGATGTCCGTCCCTCGTTCCAGGAGGTGGGTGGCAAAGCTGTGCCGGAGGACATGGGGGGTCACCTTTTTGCGGATTCCGGCCCTTCGTCCGGTTCGGGCGACGATCTTCTGGGCGGTTCGGGCGGTGATGGGCCGTCCGTCCTTGCCCCCTGTGAAGAGCCATTCGCTCCCGTCCTTCTGGAATTCCAGGTGCACGTCCACCATTTCGGCGGCCCGGTCGGAGAGGAGGGTGTAGCGGTCCTTCTCCCCCTTCCCTGCCCGGACGCGGATGACGCCTCGGTCCGGGTCCAGGTCCTCCCTCCGGAGCCGTACGGCTTCGCTGACCCGGACGCCGGAGGAGTAGAGGATCATGATGAGGGCCCTGTGGCCCGGGTTGTCGGCGGCCGCGATGAGCTGCTGCACCTCCTGGCGGCTGAGGACGACGGGAAGCCGTCGCTCCTTCTTGGGACGGGGGATCTCGTCGATGACGGCGGGTCGGTCCAGGAGCTGGACGAAGAGCAGGCGGAGGGCGCTCACAGCCTGCGAGTGGTAGGAACGGGAGACTCTGCGCTCCTCCACCAGATGGGTGAGGTAGCGCTTCAGGTCCTCCGATGTGGCCTTCATGGGCGAGTGTCCGTACCACTCCAGGAAGCTCCGGATGTGGTTTCCGTAGACCTTCCGGGTCCGGGGGGAAAACCCGGCCAGGGTCATGACTTGCCGACTGCGGGAGAGCACCTTGCGCTGGAGGGCCTGGATCGATGGCCCCTGAGGCTGGACGCGCGGTGCCCCGGCCCCGGCGGTCTCCGTCGCGGGTCCATCCCCTTTCGGGGGGATGGAGACCCGGGGAAACCGGGCCCTGAGGGCGTCCTCCACCGACTCCGTCGCTGGCAGACTCCACATTCGGGCCTCCCTGTCCCACCGGGCACGAGGGGACAGGCTTCGGATCCATTCCCAGAGCTCCTCGTCGAAGCCCGTCTGGCGGATCGTCAGGTTTCCCGAGGGGGCCCGGCCCACGATGATCGTGACAGGGCTACGCCCCCCGGCCCGAGAGCGGGCCCCTCTGGACGAGCTCTTGCCGGACCCGGTCTGCGACATGCTGCCGGTGCCTCCCGTTGGCGAGGTCGTGAGCGCGGCTCGCCGCCAACGTCGGGCCGGCCACGGAGCGCAGGAATGGATGGACGGGACGTGCGACGGCCTACGGGGACCCGGCCTTCTCCTCCTCGAACAGGGGGAGGCGGAAGGTGCCGGCCAGCGTTCGGGCCAGGGGAAGGAGGAGTCTCGCCTTGATCTGCTCGGCGAAGATGGCCACCAGGGCCAGTACGGCCCACTTCACCGGTGCCAGAAGCGAGGCCTGGGTAAGACTTTCGCCCACCGGGTTCCGGAGAGCGGGGTGGAGGACCTGGATCCGCACCTCCCGGTCGTCGCCTGCAGCCACCGTAACGGGGACCCGGGTCCGCTCGAGCCCTCGGGGGTCCAGCAGGTCCACCGTGGACTCGGCGGGGGGAAAGGTAGCCGCCACGAAGTGACGGGGGAGGTCCAGGTCGATGCGCGACCCTGGACGGGCCCAGAGAACCGGGCCGTCGTATTCCACCCGGGGCACCTCCAGCCTTACCACGGAGGTCCTGCTCGTGAGGGATACGGAGAGATCCTCCACGCGGCTCCGGGTCAGGCTCACCGAGTCCCGGGCCAGGGAGCCCTCCCATCCGGATGGAACGGGGAAAACCCCTTCCTGGGGCCGGAAGGCCTCCGGATCGGCCAGGTCGGGTGAGTCCTCGATCTCCGAGATGGCCACCGCGTAGCGCTCCCGGATCCGGAGCTCGTTCCGCTCGTCTCCAGGCTCCACGGTGGCGGTGTAGACGGCGGCGATCCCAGGAGGCGCCGGGGGAGGGGCGGGCACCCCGATCATTTCATCCGAAGCCACCCGGAGCAGAGTGCTCACACCCAGGGCGGCCACCACCGCGAAGACCACACCACCCAGGAGAAGCGCTCCCACCCTGGGCCAACGCGCCCGAGGACGGGCGGCCGGGGATTCGCGTACGGTCGTCTCCGTCTGCCGGAAGGGCTCCCGGGGCCCGGGCGGCGCCTGAGGCCGATCGATGGAGGTCGCCTCGGACTCGCTTTCGGGGGGAGCGGTCCCCATCTCGCCCTCAGGGGGAGCGGTCTCCCTCCCACCTTCGGGTGGGGCCACGCCGACCTCTTCCACCGGCGAAGCGACCGGGTCCTCGGGAGGGCGATCCCACAGGATCCGGCCGGTCCACCTCCAGCCGGCCCGGACCGCTATGCCCACCACGAGGCCCACTGCGGCGGCTGCAAGGAGCCCCATCTCCACGGCATAAAGGGCGGCCAGAGCCAGCGTGACGATGCCGGCGGACACCCCGAAGCCCATTGCTACGATTCGTCCCATGAGCCGCTCCGGGGGGAGCGATTACCGCGAACCGGATCGCCCGCGGTACACTGGGCACCGTTCATACGGGTAGACGGCTATACGCCTTCGAACCCAGGTGCCACAAAGCACTCCCCTTCCCTCGGACCATCATAGGGCCGGTCCGGGGGTTGCCGCCACGGAAACGGCCTTACTCCCCCGTCTCCCTCTTCAGAACTGCCTCGGCGCCCATTCCCATGGCGTGGAAACCCTTGTCCACGTAGAGGGTGGTGCCGGTGATCCCCGAGGCCAGGGGTGAGGCCAGGAAGGCGGCGGCGTGACCCACCTCCTCGGCGGTGTTCGATCCGGGGAGGGCGGCATTCCGCTCGTAGTAGTCCACCATGCCGTTGATCTCCCCGATGGCGCGGGCAGCCCGGCTGGCCAGGGGGCCGGCGCTGATGGTATTCACCCGCACCCCCCACTTCCGACCGGCCTCGAAGGCCAGGGTCCGGGTGTCGCTCTCCAGTGCGGCCTTGGCCGAGCTCATCCCTCCCCCATAGCCGGGAATGACCCGTTCACCGGCCAGGTAGGTGAGAGAGAGGATCGCGCCCTCCGGGTCCAGGAGCGGCCCGAAGTGCTGGACCATGCTCACCAGGGAGTAGGCCGAGGCGCTCACGGCGCCCAGGTAGCCGGAGCGGCTCGTCTCCAGCAGGGGGTTCTGGACCTCGGGGCCGTTGGCCAGGGAGTGGACGAGGATGTCCACGCAGGGAGAGCCGAAGTCCTCCTCCAACGCCCGAGCCACGCCGCTGATCGTGAAGTCGTCCAGATCCTTGTAGCGCTTGTTCTCCCGAACCTCGTCCGGGACATCTTCCAAGGCATCGTAGACGGCGTCCAGGGGGTAGATCTTCTCGATCTCCAGATCACCGTCCCCGGGGAGGGAGAGGTCCAACTTCCCCCGCTCCAGGCTCCGGGTGAAGATATTCAGGGCCGGGGGCCACGTTCCCACGCACACGCTGGCCCCGGCCGCCGCCAGTGCCTTCGTGATCGCCCACCCGTACCCTTGATCGTCCGCCACTCCGGCCACGAAGGCCCGCTTCCCTTCGAGATCGATTCCCAACATGCGTGTCCCCCTTTGTTTGTCCGACAAGGGAAGCTAGGCGCCGGGGCTCCCGGAGGGAAGCGGGTGTGGAGCGGACGGGCGAGACCTGACGGGCATAGGCTCACGGGCGCCGGCTCATGGACGGGAGCTCACGGGCGAGGCTCACGTCTCCTCAGGGCGCCGCCGCGATCCCAATCGTCCCAGCCCCCCCTACTACCGCCCCCAGCCGAGAAGGAGGCGGAGCCTCCGGAGGACGGGCTCGGGCTCCGGCCTCGACCGACCTTCGTCCGGACGGGACGGCGCTCCACCGAGCTCCCCGGTTCCCGGGTTTCCGTGGTCCGGCCCCCCACCTGCTGGTTCCCGGCCCGCGGCCGGCCTGGGACCGGCTTCCTCCCTGACCCCTGCCGGCACGAAGTGGCGCTGGAAGAAGTTGGAGAAATCGTCCACCAGGGAGTACATGACCGGCACGGCCAGAAGGGTTAGGACGGTGGCGAAAAGGATCCCCACGATGACGGCGATGGCCATGGGTCCCCACCACGCCGCCTGTTCGCCGCCCCAGAAGAGGTCCGGATCCAGGGCGGTGAAGAACCCGCTGAAGCTCAGGTTGAGCCCGATGGCCAGGGGAACGAGCCCCAGGGCGGTGGTGATGGCCGTGAGCATGACGGGCCGGAAACGCGTCTTCCCACCCTCCACCAGGGCCTGCCTCCGGTCCATGCCGTCCCGCTCCCGAAGAATGTCGATGTAGTCGATGAGAACGATGGCGTTGTTCACCACGATCCCGGCCAGGGAGATGATCCCGACCCCGGTCATGATGATGACGAAGGGCATCTCGAAGAACATGAGCCCCAGGAGCACCCCCATGGTGGACATGATCACCGAGGTGAGGATGATCACGGGCTTCACCACCGAGTTGAACTGGGAGACGAGGATGAAGCCGATGAGCATGAGGGCGATGAGGAACGCCCGAGTGAGGAACTCCTGCGCGTCGGTTTGCTCCTCCACCTGACCGGTGTAGCGCATCTGGTACCCGGGCGGCAGCTCACCCCCGAACTCCGCCAGCGCCTCTCGGACCTCGCCGAGCACGGCGTTCTGGTTGTAGCCCGCCTGCACTTCGGAGCTGATCGTGACCATCCGGTCCATGTCCTTCCGCCGGATGGAGCCGAGCCCCCGGCCCACCTCCCAGTTCGCCACGGAAACCAGGGGGACCTGGCTTCCGTCGTCGGCCACGATGTTCAGCTCCTGGAGCGCCGAGAGCTCGCTCCTGTACTCCGGAGCCAGGCGGACCATGATGTCGAACTCGTCGTTTCCGGTCCGATACTTGGCCGCTTCCGTCCCTTCGATGGCGCCCCGGATCGCCCAGCCCACGTCCTGGGTGGAGAGACCGTACAGGGCTGCCCGCTCCCGGTCCACCTGGACCGAGAGCTCGGACCGGGCTTCGTCCAGATCGCTCTCCAGCCCGTCCAGCCGCTCGACTACGGGTGCGTTCCTGAGGAGGGCCAGGACCTGGTTGGAGAGGTCCTGGAGGACGGCTGGGTCGGGCCCGGCGATCTCGATGTTCACCGGCGGTCCCTGAGGAGGACCCATCTCCATCCGGTCCACGGAGATGTCGGCTCCGGCCACATCCCGGCCCAGGTCACGCTGGAGGTTGGCCAGCGTGGCGAACGAGTCCTGCTTCCGATCCTCGTAGTCGAGAAAGGAGAGGGTGATCCGACCCTGGTTCGTCCCCCCGGCTCCGCCTCCCCCCATCATCCCGCCGCCGGACCCTCCCACCGTGGCTACCACGGACTCCACGTCGTCGTAGCCCTCGATGGCGGGGAGTTCGGCCTCGAGTCGCTGGGTGATTCGGTCCGTAGCCCCTGCCCGGCTCCCCACGGGGAGGTCCACGTTCACCCAGGCCTGCTGGGGGGGCACCCCCTCCGGGAAGAACTCCACCCCGTGGTTGAAGCGGGCGAAGAGGGCCACGGTGAGCACGAAGGCGGCGAACATGGTCCCGACCACGAGGAACCGGTGGTTGAGAGCCCACTGGAGGGTTCCTTCGTACCGGTCGATGATCCATGGTAGCCCGCGGGCCTGAAAGGCCTTTCCCGCCCGATCCAGCACGAAGTGGTGGAGGGCGTACAGGAGGATGGCCAGCCCCGCGAAGAGCCCCGCCGTGAGCGGGTTCTGGATTCCCACCACCAGGAGGAAGAGGGCCGCCACGATCCAGAGGGTCCACCGGGCAGTGGGGGTGAGGAGGGGCTGTCGGTTCCCCTCGTTGCCCGGATCCGGCTCCCCGTCTCGGCTCTCCGTCTCCACCGTCATGAAGAGGGCGCAGAGGGTGGGAAGTATGACCAGCGCCACGAAGAGGCTGCTCGAGAGGGTGACGATCAGCGTCAGGGGCAGAAAGCCCATGAACTCGCCAACCACGTCGGGCCAGAAGAGGAGAGGCGTGAACGCGGCAAGGGTGGTGGCCGTGGCTCCGATGACCGGGAGGGCCACCTCACCGGTGGCCTTCACCGCCGCCAGCCCCCGGCTCCACCCTTCCTCCATGAACCGGTAGATGTTCTCCACGATGACGATGGCGTTGTCCACCAGCATCCCCAGCGCGAGGATGAGGGAGAAGAGCACCACCATGTTCAGGGTCACCCCCATAGCTCCCAGGATCACGAAGGAGAGGAGCATGGAGGTGGGAATGGCCAACGCCACGAAGATGGAGGTCCGGATCCCCAGGAAGAAGAAGAGGATCGCCACGATGAGCAGGAGCCCGGAGATGATGGAGTTCTCCAGGGTGCTCACCATGGCGTGGATGTCCTGGGACTGATCGCCGGTGATGCTCACCTGGGTGGTGGGCGGGAACCCCTCTTCCATCTCGGCGATGACCGCCTTCACCGCGTCCGCCGTCTCGATGATGTTGGCCCCGGAGCGCTTCACCACATCCAGGGTGACCACGGGCACGCCGTTCAGTCGGGCGTAACTCGTCCGCTCGGCGAAGCCGAAGTCCACCCGGGCCAGATCCCGGACGTAGACGGCTCGGCCGCCGGGCCCCGAGACTACCAGGTCCTCGATGATGGACGGATCCACGAACTCGCCGTCCACCCGGACCAGGTAGTCGTAGCTTCCCACCTCGATGGACCCGCCGGGAACATTCACGTTCTCGTTCCGGATGGCGTCCACCACGTCGCTCAGGGCGAGGCCGTAGTACTTGAGGCGGGGAAGCGATGCGTCCACCCGCACCTCCCGCTCCAGGCCCCCGGAGAGGTCCGCCCGGAGAACCTCCGGGATCTGCTCCAACCGGTCCTGGAGCTCCTCACCCAGATCCTTCAGACGGACCAGACCGTACTCCCCGGCCAGGTTCACCTGCATGATGGGGAACTCGGCCGTGTTGAACTCCACGATGCTCGGATCCTCGGCATCCGAGGGGAGGTCGGGCTTCGCCAGATCCACCTTCTCCCGGATCTGGGCCAGAGCCTCGTCCATGTTCGTCCCGGTGGAGAACTCGGCGATGATGCTCGAGTAGCCCTCCACCGACGTGGAGGTGAGCTCGTCGATCTCCGAGATGGTGTGGAGCTCGTCCTCCAGGGGCCGGGTGATCAGGGTCTCGATGTCCGAGGGGGAGACCCCGGCGTAAATGGTGTTCACCGCCACGATGGGGATTTCGATCTCCGGCGCGGCCTCCCGGGGAATCGTCTGATACGCCATCAGCCCCATGATGGCGATGAAGAAGAAGAGGACGACCACGCTCGTGCGGTGCCCCACGGCGAAGCTCGTGAGGGGAAACTCCTTGAACCGGGCGAGAAAGTCCGGGTCGTCCGTAGGCGGCGGCCCGCCCCCCTCGCCCCGTAGACGACTCCGTTCCGGGCCTCCCCCCTCGCGGCGGGCGGGGTCCTGCCCGGAACCCGAATCCCGCCGCTCCTCGGGGCGTCCGTCATCCCCGTCCCCGGGGCGGTTCCGGCCCTCGTCCTTGGGCCCCATGGGCCCTTCTCGGTCGTCGGTCACGGGTCACTCCTGGGGTCCCGGACCGGCGCCTGGCGCTCCACCACCCGGACCCGCTCCAGGTCGGCTACCCGGTTCTGGCCCACCACCACCAGCTCCTCCCCGGGGCTCAGGCCCTCCCAGACCACCACCAGGTTCCGTTGGGCGGGGCCCAGCTCCAGGAGGCGCTCCCGGACCACCTCCCGTCCTTCCTCGTCCTCCTCCACCACGTAGGCCACGTACCCCCCCTCTTCCCGGACGAGGGCTTCCTGGGGAACGACCAGCACGTCCTCGTGGACCTGCCGCACGATCTCCACGTTCGCCACCATCTCCGGCTTGATGATCCGCCCCGGGTTCGGAATAATCACTTCGGCGTCGAAGGTCCGGTTCTGGGGGTCCACCGTGGAGCCCACGTAACTCACCTCGACCTCGGTGACCTCCGCGTCCAGGACATCGAAGGTGACTCGCGCCCGGGATCCCCTCCGGACGTCGTCCGCGTAGCGCTCGGGGACGCCGCCCCGGACCTTCACGGGGTTCGTCCTCACGATCCTGCCCACCGGGGAGCCCGACGAGACCATGGAGCCCACCTCCACCTCCGTCCGGTCCAGGGTCCCCGAGATCGGCGCCCGGATCAAGGTCCGGTCCAGCCGCTGCTCCAGGGCCTCCAGGTTGGCCTGGGAGCGGTCCGCCTCGTAGCGGGCTTGCAGGTAGTCCAGCTCGGAGCCCACGCCGTCATCCTCGTACAGGCGCTGACGGCGCTCCCACGACTCCCGGGCCAGCTCGGACTGGGCTCGAGCCTCTTGGGTCTGGGCTCTGAGGATCCGGTCGTCCACCCGGGCGATGGGCTGCCCCTCCTCCACCACGGTGCCCTCCTCCACCAGGAGCTCCCGGATCACCCCGCCCTCCTCGGCAGCCACCGTCACGTCCTGGTAGGCCCGGATCGTGCCCGTAAGGCGGATGAGTTCCACGAAGGACGACGGCTCCAGAGGCATGACCTCCACGTTTACCGTCCGCTCGAAGGCCCCCTCCTCCCCGTCGGGCCGGGCCTCGGCTTCCCCGCCACAGCCGGCCAGGAGGAGAAGGAGGAGGGTGCACCCCGCCAGGAGGCGGAGGACGAGTCCCCGGGTGGTGTACCGATCTATGGTGATGGCCTCGTTCATGGTGATGGCCTCTCTCGTGGTGACCTTCCTGATAGCCTCGCCTGCGGGCTCCGCAGGCCCTCGTGTGGGCCTGGCACGCTCACTCCCGTGCCCTTCATTGGCTCCTCGGCCGATCCCGCACCTTCCACCGTGAACGCCGTGCGCTCCGCCGGCCCCCTCGGGGGGAGAGCTCCCGCCCTTCACGGGACGGTCTCCACGCTGTCCACCAGGGGCACCCGGCCCACCGCCGCGTCCAAGCGGGCCCGGTTCGTCAGGTAGTCGTGGACCGCCTCGGCGTAGTTGAACTCGCTCTCCCGAAGGGCCACCTCCGTATCCGTGAGCTCCAGGTGGCCCACCGTCCCTTCCCGGAACTCGGCCGATGCGATCTCGAAGGCCCGGGTGGCCTGGCGGACCGCCAGGGCCTGACCGGTGGCCCGCATCCGGGATTCCTCCACGTCCTCCACGAGGCTTCGGACCTCCAGGGCGGCCCGCTCACGGGCCACCTCGGTCTCCAGGCGGGCCTCCCGGAGAGCGGCCCGGCTCCGCTCCACCCGGGCCCCCCGCTGGCGGCCGGTGAAGACGGGGATCGTCACCTGGACCCCGATGTTCCGGCCGTACCCCCGCTGGGCGCTCCTTCCAAAGAAGTCCAACCCCCCGTCCTGCTGGGCCTGGACCTGATAACTCCCGAAAAGGGAGATCCGAGGGAGGTACTCGGCCTGCTCGACCCGCATTTCCGCGTGCCGCAGGTCCTCGTTGGCCCGGCTCTGTCGGAGGAGGGAACTCCCGGCGTACGCCTCCTCCACCAGCTCTTCCTCGGAGGCCAGGCGGTCCCGGTCCACTCCCGCCATCCCCAGGATCGCCCGGTTCTCCGGGTCGTTGGCCTCGGGGTCCTCCAGATCCATCTCGGCCAGCGTTCCGGCCAACTCCAGCTCCTCTCCGTTCTCCAAGTCCAACTCCAGAGCCAGCTCCCGGCGGGCCCGGGTGTATGCGTTCTCGGCCCTCCTCAGATTGGGCTCCAGGTTCGCAAGCTCCACCTCCAGCCGGAGGACATCGAAGTCGGAGGCGATCCCCGCCTCCCTCATGGCCCGCGTCTCCTCCAGGGATTGGGTCACCCGCCGAAGGGATTCCTGGGTGAGGCGGGCCTGTTCCTCCGCCAGGAGCACGTCATAGAAAAGGTTGCGAACCTGGGTCACCACTTCCTGGGTCCGGCCCCGGACCACTTCCACCTGCAGGTTCTCGTACTCGCCTGCCGCCCCCACCCCGATGAAGGCTCGGGCTTCGAAGAGGGGCTGGCTCACCTGGATCTCGCCCATCCACGCGTTGTCCGCTCCGAATTGGACAGGAATGAGCTCGTCCGGATCGCCATCCGGGTCGAAGAGGATCGTGGGCAGGAAGCTCACCGCTGGGCTCAGATTGCGGGTGTAGCTGGTGGTCAGATCCACCCGGGGGTAGATCTCGCCCCACGCCTCGCTCACTTGGGTTTCGGCCTGCTGGAGGCCCAATTCAGCCTCCCGGAGGTCCCGGTTCCGGTCCAGGGCCGTTCGAATGGCTTCCTCCAGGGTCAGGGGCTCCGACGCGGCCGGGTCGCTCCCGCGTCCGAGCTCACCTCCGGACCCGAGGTGGCTCCGATCCCAGGGGCTCCACTCCCAGACGGCGGCCGGGGATGCGGTCTCCTCCCCCGCCGCGGTCCCACGATCCTGGCCCATGACGGCGGACGGCCACCCCAGGGTCGGTCCGACAACTCCGATCATTCCAACCACCAGGGCGCCCAAGCTGGGGCCCGCCCCCCGAAATCCGATCATATGGCCTCTCCTCGGGACGCTTCGGCCCCGTCAGTCGTCCGCTGCCGCTTCCGGCATGTCGGTCCCCCCTACGGGTGCCGCCTCCGAAGAGTTTCGAGCGGCCAGGGGACCGGTCAGGTGCTCCGGATCGAAGGCGCCGGCCAACGCGTCGCTCAGCCCCGAGTCCTCCACCTCGTCCCGGACCTTCTCGGCGTATCCCTCCGTGGCGAGACCGTCCAGAACCCGGGCGAAAACCACCCACGCGAAGGCCCGAACCCCATCCTCATCCAAGGGAAGGACGCCTTGGACGTACAGGGTGATGATCCCATGGGCGAGAGCCCAGAACGTGGCGGATACCTGGTCGGGATCCCCCTCCTTGAGGAGACCGGCGCCCATCATCTCGCGAACCCGGTCCTGCCAGAACTGACCCACGGCGCGAGCCCGCGCCGCCGTCTCCTCTGGAATCGAGTCCAGCCCGAGGACATCGGCGTAGTTGTAGAGAAGCTCGTAGAGACGGGGGTTCTGGAGGGCGAACTCCATGTACGCCTCTCCGGCCCCGGAGAAGCGCTCCTCCGCCGTGCTCGCCGCCAGGGCCCGGGAGAGGTATTCCATCTGGATCCGGTAGGCCTCGGATACAACGTCGAGGATCACCTCTTCCTTTCCCTCGTAGTGCCGGTAGAGGGCCGGAGCGGTAACGCCCACGTGGCTGGCCAGCTTGCGCATGGAAAAGCCCTCGAGCCCCTCGTCCAGGCAGAGGTCGCGGGCCGAGGACAGGATTGTTTCACGATGAATCTTCATGTTGTTAACACTGTAAACTAGAAGTGAACTTCGATCAACTCACCCGTATGCCAATGGAGACACG